>CAZRYV010000047.1:0-9771 GCA_964604385.1 uncultured Brachyspira sp. | reverse complement strand
ATAAAAAATTTAATAAATCAAATTATAAATAAAACCTATTATTTTATTTTATCAATGAAAATTAAAATTTATGAATATCTATGTTTTTCTCCAATCTTTCTAATTCGCTTTTCAAAAAGTTTTTCCATTCGTTTGGGCGAAATATCGGGGAAGTTATAAATATGTCCTTGTCGCCTCTTCCCGACATATTGACTATAATAACATCGTCCTTATCGTAATTTTTTGCATATTCTATGGCTTTCGCTCCCGCATGCGCGCTTTCTAAAGCGAATATAACTCCCTCATTTTTGGCAAATTCTTTAACGGCATTAACGGTTTCTTTATCGCTAGCGTAAGTAAACTCTATTCTTCCGCTTTCTCCCAAATATGCAAGTTGAGGTCCGACTCCCGGATAATCCAAACCTGCCGAAATTGACATAGTTTCAGCTATTTCGTCATTTTCTTTTAAAATAAATTTGCTTTTATAACCTTGCGCCGTAAAATCTTTAGCGTAAGGATTTTTCATTCTTACGGCATTTTCTCCAAGATTCATACTTATTCCGCCGCCTTCTACCGCTATAAGTTTTGGATTAGGTTTTTCTATAAAAGGCTCAAAAAATCCTATAGCGTTAGAACCTCCGCCAACGCATGCAATTAAAGCTTTAACATTTAATTTTTTTTCTTCAATCTGTTTTTCAAGTTCTCTTCCTATTACCGATTGAAAAGTTCTCACTATATCGGGATAAGGGCTTGGTCCCACGGCGCTTCCGAGCAAATAGTGAGTGTCATTCAAATCATTAACCCAATCTTCCAATGCCGCATCCACGGCGTCTTTTAATCCTCGTCCGCCTCTTTTCACCGCCACAATTTTCGCTCCGTATAATTCCATAGAAGCTACATTCGGCTGCTGCCTTTTAACATCAATCTCGCCCATATATATCGAACATTCTAGTCCGAGCTTTGCGCATGCCGCTGCCGTTGCAAGCCCATGCTGTCCCGCCCCTGTTTCCGCTATAACTTTTTTCTTTCCCATTCTTTTTGCAAGTAGAGCCTGCCCTATGGCGTTATTGATTTTATGAGCGCCCGTGTGAGCCAAACCTTCCAATTTGACATAAATTTTAGCTCCTCCGATTTTTTCGGATAAATTTTTTGCATACATCAAAGGAGTGGGTCTGCCTATAAAATCTTCTCTTAATTCTTCAAGTTCGTTTAAAAACTCTTTGTCTTTGATATAATGCAAAAAAGCGCTCTCCAATTCGATTAGGATTTTTTCTAATTTTTCGGGAACGAATCTTCCACCAAATTTCCCAAAGAATCCGTTATTACTGTTTGTCATTTTTAATCCTCCGTTATCTTATTAAGTAATACTATAAATAGTAATATATATCGCATTAAAAAATTTGTCAACCCTATTTTTTAATTTTTTCAAATAATATTAAAACTTAAAATATTTTAATTTATTAAAAAATAATTTATAATAAAAATTTATAATCATAATTTATAATAAAATAAGTATAATATAACAAGAATAAAAATGAAACTGATAAATATAGAAAAGATTAAAGAAGCGAGAAAAAGATTAAAAGAAATCGCAATTTATAATATGCTTGATTTTGCCCCTCGTTTAAGCAAAATTTCGGGAGCTAAAGTATTTCTAAAAAAAGAAAATCTGCAACTGACGGGAGCTTTTAAGATTAGGGGAGCTTTCAATAAACTCTCAAGTTTAAAACAGAAAGACAATGAAAATAAAACTAATATTTTAAATAGAGGGGTGATTTGCTCTTCTGCTGGCAATCATGCTCAAGGCGTGGCGTTTAGCGCGCGATATTTCGGAGTGAGAACCGTTATAGTTATGCCCGAATCGACTCCTTTTCTTAAAATAATCGGAACAAAAGATATGGGAGCGGAAGTTGTGCTTTCGGGAAATAATTATGACGAGGCTTATGCCGAAGCGTTGAAAATCGCCGAAGAACAGAATCTCAATTTTATACATCCTTTTGCCGACGAGGATGTAATCGCAGGACAAGGAAGCGTCGCTCTCGAAATGATAGAAGAAGAGGATTTGGATATAGTCGTAGTTCCGATAGGCGGTGGCGGTTTAATAGGCGGAATTGCAAGCGCTTATAAATTTTTAAGTCCAAAAACCAAAATAATAGGAGTTCAATCCAAAGGTGCAAACGCTATGATGAAAAGCTTTAAACAAAAGAAAGTTCAAAATTCCAAATCTGTAAGAACTATAGCGGACGGAATAGCGGTTCGCGATGTAAACGAAGAAGTCTTTGAATGTATTTTAGAAGGCGTAGACGATATAGTTGAAGTGGACGATGAAGAGATTGCAAGCGCCATATTATTTTTATTAGAATCTCAGAAATTATTAGTAGAAGGAGCGGGAGCGGCCGGAGTAGCGGCTATTATGCATAATAAAATTTCTCATAAAATTCCGCTTACAGAAAATACTAAAATCGGAACAATTTTAAGCGGCGGAAATATAGATGTTACGACTCTAAATATGATAATCGAAAAAGGTTTATTTAAATCGCATAGAAAAATGAAAATAGAAGTCGTTCTTATAGACAAACCGGGAAGCATGCAATCTTTAAGCGACATACTTGCAAACGCCGGAGCAAATATAGTGCAAATAAGTTAT
Source organism: uncultured Brachyspira sp. (assembly GCA_964604385.1). Lineage (GTDB taxonomy): Bacteria > Spirochaetota > Brachyspiria > Brachyspirales > Brachyspiraceae > Brachyspira. The sequence continues at coordinate 7,145 of CAZRYV010000047.1, read as the reverse complement.
GACAGAACCCCGACTTTGGAATACGGCGATGTCCTTATAACTATGGCTCTTGAAATTAAAGGTTTGGAACATAAAAAAACGGTATTGGATAATCTAAAAAAAGCAAATTATGAATTTAAGGAAATTTTTTAGAATATTTTAAGATTTAAAATATTGAATTTTTGAGTATTTATAATATTATAAATCATTATAAATTAGAATAAATTAATTATTAAATGAAGGATTATATTATGACGGTAGGAGAAGAATATTTTAAAAATTTAAGCGGCGTATTAAAAAAGAATTTCAATAAAAAAGGATTCGCTTTCGACAGTTTTTCAAATATAGAAGACGCTAAAAAATTCGTAATATCCAAAATAAAAAAAGACGATGTGATTACTTTTGGCGGTAGCGCTTCGGTTAACCAAATCGGAATTTTGGAAGATTTGGCGGGATATAAAAATTTTGTAGACAGAAACAATAAAGAATTAAAGACGGAAGCCGAAATAAAAGCGTTCTCTTCCGATGTTTATTTATGTTCTGCAAACGCCATAAGTAAAAACGGAGATGTAATAGAAATAGACGGTTCGGGAAACAGAGTATCCGCTGTTATTTACGGGCCTAAAAAAGTGTTTTTGATTGTTGGAATAAATAAGGTTGCAAATACCGAAAAAGACGCTTTAAAAAGAGCGAAAGATTTTGCGGCGGCTAAAAATTCGATAAGATTTAAAGTGGATAATCCATGCGCCGTGGGAGATATGATTTGCAACGATAATTGCGAAATCGACAAAAGATTATGCTCTTATACGGTTATAATAAATAAATCTTATATAAAAGACAGAATTCATATAATATTTATTAACGAAGAATTGGGATTTTAATAAAATTGATTTTTATATCCATTCATAATATAATTTATCTTAATTTAAAAATAAATTATAAAAATATAAAAAATAATAAAAGGATTTAATATGCGTTTCAAAAGTGCTTATAACGGAACATTGACAAAAAACGATATAGGAAAAGATGTAAAATTGGCGGGATGGGTTTTGAGAAGACGCGACCATGGCGGCGTTATATTTGTGGACCTGCGAGATAGGACGGGATTTGCCCAAATAGTCTTTAATCCGCAAGTAAACGAAGAGGCGCATAATAAGGCTCAAGATTTAAGAAGCGAATATGTTATAAGCGTGGAAGGAAAAGTGAGAGCGAGAAGCGAGGAGATGATTAATCCAAAAATTCCTACGGGAGAAATCGAGGTTATGGTTGAAAAATTAGAATTGTTAAATACTTCAGAAACTCCTCCTTTTATGCTCGAAGACGATATAGATACGAACGAAGAGATAAGATTAAAATTCAGATATTTGGATTTAAGAAGACCAAAAGTATTTAATAATTTATATTATAGATTTTTGATAACTAACGCTTTTAGAAAACATTTATCCGAAAACGGATTTATAGATGTGGAAACGCCGATTTTAAATAAAAGCACGCCCGAAGGAGCGAGAGACTTTTTAGTTCCGTCAAGATTATCTGCGGGCGATTTTTACGCTTTGCCTCAATCTCCGCAAATATTTAAGCAAATACTTATGATAGGCGGTTTTGACAGATATTATCAAATAGCAAAATGTTTTAGAGACGAGGATTTGAGAGCGGATAGACAGCCCGAATTTACTCAAGTCGACATTGAAACTTCTTTTTTAAGCACGGATGAATTTTTGTCCATAATGGAAAATATTATAGCGTCTATAGTTCATGATGTTTATAATATAGATTTGCCTTTGCCTTTGCCAAGATTGTCTTATAAAGAAGCTATGGAAAATTACGGAAGCGATAAGCCCGATACGAGATTCGATTTAAAACTTATAAATGTCGAAGAAGCGGTTAGAGGATGCGATTTTGCCGTATTCAAAAACGCTTTAGATAATAAATTTATAATAAGATGTTTGAACGCTAAAGGCGGAGAAAAATTAAGCAGAAAAGACATTGACGACTTTACGAAATATGTCGGAATATTTGGAGCTAAAGGGCTTGCTTGGATGAGAGTGACGGAAAACGGATTAGAATCGAATATAGTCAAATTCTTTTCAAAAGAGAATCAAGATAAAATACTCGAAACGACTAAAGCGCAAAAAGGTGATTTGTTATTTTTCGTTGCGGATACTCCTAAAATAACTTTTGACGCTTTGGGAAATTTGAGATTGAAAGTTGCGGAAAAATTAAATTTAATAGACAAAGACAAATTAAATTTCTTATGGGTGGTTGAATTTCCTTTATTCGAATACGATTATAAAGAAAAAAGAATATCGGCTACTCATCATCCTTTTACCGCTCCCGTGCCTGAAGATGTGGATATACTAGAAAGCGATACTTTGAAAGTAAGAAGCGACACTTACGATTTGGTTTTGAACGGAAACGAGATTGGCGGCGGCGGACAGAGAATATACGATAGTTCTATTCAATCGAAAATATTTAATCTGCTTGGAATATCGGAAGAAAAAGCGAAAGAAAGATTCGGATTTTTACTTGACGCTTTGAAATATGGCGCTCCTCCGATGTGCGGGATGGCTTTCGGAATCGACAGAGTGGTAATGCTTTTACAAAAACAGGATAGCATAAGAGAGGTTATAGCATTCCCAAAAACTCAAAAAGGACAATGTTTAATGAGCGGTTGTCCTGCATCCGTGGATGGCGAACAGCTTGAAGAATTGCATTTAAAAATCGAAGAATAATTTATTTTAAAATAATTTATTTAAAAAATTTATTAAAAAAAATTAAAATTAAAATAATTAGAATTTTATTTTATCTAAAATAATACGACAAAATATTTTTAAAAGAATGTATATGATGTCTTATATCGTAAATATCTCTTATGGCTAAAATTTTGTGAAGTATATATAAAGGATTAAAACATAAATTGTAAAAGTATTCTATATATTTAAATAGTTTTTCTTCTTCAAAATTTAGTTTAACTACAGATTTTCGCATATCGTAATCGAACCAATTTTCTGTTTTAAGCAATTCGTTTTCTTTGCAGTAATTAAATAATTGAGTTTTGGGATAAGGCACGAATATGGAAACATTCATTGAATTAACATATCCTTTAATCATTAATTTTTTTACTATATCAAAAGTCCTTATAATATCTTCTTCGGTTTCGTTCGGATATCCTAATTTGACCATTATGTCTATAAACAGTCCCGCCTTTTTTGCAAGTTTAATCGATTCTACCATTTGCTCGACATTATTTTTATCAATGCCGATTTTTTCGATAGTATAATTATTAATCGTAGGCAAATTAAATATTACGGTTTTGAAGCCAGATTTTTTCATCATTTTAAAATCTTCAAAATTCAAAATATTTAAATACATATAACAATCTATATACACTTTTTTATTTAATCCTCTCTCCCGCATAGTTTCGCAAAATAAAGAAAGCCATTCGTCCGTTGGAAAACAGATAGTGCAGTCTATAATTTCTTTTATTCCGTATCTTTTATTTAAATATTCTATTTCGTCTACGACATTTATCGGATTTCTCAACATAACATTATTAAAAAGTATACTCGAAGAATTGCTGTTGTAAACATTATAAATCGAACCTCGTCCCGACATTATAAAAGCTCCGGGATATTTTTTGAAATATTCGTTTTTTTTGGAGTAAAGTTTCCAATTAGTTAAATTTCTATCTATGAAAGGCAAACTGTCCAAAGGATAATCGAGCGAAAATTTTCCCGTATTTTTTATGTTTCCCGCTCCGTTTCTGTAATATATTCCCTTTTCCAATTTGTCGCCGCTATTTAAATGTTTAACTATGCTTAAAAGCGAAAGTTCGTAATTTCCGCCCGTTATAATAAAATCCGCTTTTGATTTAATTAAACTCTCTTCGGGTAAACTCGTCACATGGTCGCCCGCTAAAACGACAATAACTCCGTCATATTTTTTCTTTACGGTTTCTATCGCATCCCAAGTATAATTAATGATAGGCGTTCTCGCTTCAAAAAATATTAATTGAGGTTTTATTTCGTCAAGTTCGCTAAACCAATCTATAGTGTCCATATTTCTCGCTATCGTATCCAAAAAAAATACATTATATCCGTTATTTTTAAGTAATGTTGCTGCGTATGCAGAAAGTATTGGATAAAAATAAGACGGATTTCTAATCCACTGAAATTGTCCGTTTAAAGACATTAAAGGATAGCCTTCGTTATTTTCAAACGGAGGATAGGTTATGCATATTCTGTCGATTTTATTTTTTCTCATTTATTTTTTCTTTTTGCCTGATTTTTTAGGTTTTATAATTTTATTCTCATAAACATATTTTTCAAGTTCGTATTGATTATCGAATATAATATTATACCATTCTTCGTATCTTTCGCATTTCGGCGGACTATGTTTTGAACAAATTTCATTTCTGTTTTCGTAATTTGTGCATAAATAAGTTTTTTTGTCCAAATACCTGCATTCGCTTCTTATCATATGATACCATGAATCTTCGTATATAAATATAAAAGAATGTCTGAAATTCAAATACCATTTTAATGTGTTTAATTCTTCCTCGTTTTTTGGAGGACCTATTTCCATTACCAAATCATGACAGCATAACGAATTGCAGTCGGCACATAATTTTTCGCTGACAGTTTTTTGTCTGTTTTTTAATAATTTATCGGATGGTATAACTTTCATTAATAAAAACCGCTTTATAAAATTAATTTATATATTATATTAATTAATGCCATTAAAACAAGTAGGTTTGCGCTACATTTTTGAATTTTTATCCAAATATTTGTCGGTTTTTTCGTTAATCGTAAGTATTCCGTCATTCGGATTAAAGAAAATTTTAACATAAGATTTAACCCCTTTAGCGCCCGATTTAATCGCTATAAGCTGACAATTTTTAACTATTTCCATAAGTTTATCAAAATCGCCCTCGATAGTCGTTTCAAAAGGAGATACGAACATTTTAAGTCCTGAACTTTCTATATAGGCTATCACTTCGTCTATGATTTTTAATTTTTCCTCGTTATTTTCCGCATCGGGAATAACTTGAATGGCTACGCTTGCTTTTATCATTAAAAAATCTCCATTTTCTATTTTTTATCAATTTAATATTTTTTATATTTTTTATATTTTTTATAAAATTAAGATATATTATATTAATAATTAAATTAAAATTCAATGTTCCTATTATTTTAACTATAATAAAAGTAATAAGAATTTACTTGCAGAACTTCTAAACTCTGTTATACTATAATTTTATAATCTATGGAGAAAATATGTTGAAAAAAATTATCTCGAATATTCTTAAAGAAGCGCTTAATAATTGTTTGAAGAATCAAAATATAAATATTGAAAACGAAGAATCCTATATGGAAATAGCTTATTCGGTTGACGATAAATTCGGAGATTATGCATCTCCCGTTGGAATGCGTCTTTCAAAAATATTAAAAAAAAATCCGATGGAGATTGCGAGTGGAATTATAAACTGTATAAGAGACGATAAATATTTCGATAAAATAGAAGTTGCAAAACCGGGATTCATAAATTTTACGCTATCAAAAGAATATATAAACGAGTCCATAAATGATTTGTTAAAGAACGATAATTATGGCAGAAATGTTTTGGATAAAAAAAGAAAAATTTTAATAGAATATATTAGCGCAAATCCCACAGGACCTCTTCATATAGGGCATGGAAGATGGGCGGCAATTGGAAGCGCATTGTCAAATATTCTAAAATATGCGGGAGACGAAGTTTATCAAGAATTTTATGTTAATGACGCGGGAGAACAGATAGCCAAATTAAACGAGAGCGTTCAGGCGGTTAAAGAAGGAAAAGAAATACCCGAAGACGGTTATCATGGAGAGTATATAAAAGATATTGCAAAAGAAAACGGCATTCCTAAAGATATAATATTGGAAAGCCAGAAAAAACTTTTGAAGCGATTCGGCGTAGAAATGGATAATTATGCATTGGAATCAAAAATTAGAGAAAATGGCGAACTTGAAAAAACAATCGATTTTTTGGATAAAGAAGGACTTTTATTTGAAGAGGATAACGCCGTTTGGTTTAGAAGCTCAAAATACGGAGACGATAAAGACAGAGTAATTAAAAAAAGCAATGGATTATATACATATTTTGCTCCCGATATTGCTTATCATAAAAATAAAATCGACAGAGGTTATAAATATTTAATAGACATATTGGGCGCAGACCATCATGGATATGTCCCAAGAATCACGGCTGCGGTTAGGGCGGTTTCGGCGGACTCGGCGAGTTTAAAAGTTATATTAGGGCAGATGGTTAGATTATTCAGAGGAAAAGAGATTGTGAGAATGAGCAAAAGAACGGGCGATATGATAAGTTTGGAGGAGGTTATAGACGAGATAGGAGTAGATTCCACGAGATATTTTCTTCTTATGCGTTCCTATTCGAGTTCTTTGGATTTTGATTTGGAACTTGCAAAAAAGGAAGACAACGATAATCCCGTTTATTATATTCAATACGCTTACGCTAGAATCTGCAATATATTTTTTAAGCTAAAAGAAAAAAAATTAAGTTATGACGAAAATAAAAGTTTTAATATAAATAACATTTCAAACGAAAGTTCTTTAAAATTGGCAAAAATGATTTTAAGATTGCCGGACGAGATTTTAGAATCTTCAAAATCTTTGGAAGTTTACACTTTTCTAAATTATACTTACGAAGTGGCGTCCGCATTGCATAAATTTTATTACGACAATATAGTTTTAGATGAAAACGAAGAGATTAGGCAAGAGAGATTGACATTGATAAAAGCGGTTCAAAAAGTTTTGGGAATATGTTTCGATATTATAGGAATTTCAAAAGTTGAAAGAATGTGGTAATTTTTTTTAATTTGAATTGGAAAATTTAAATTTGAGTTTAAAATAAAAATCCGCCTCATCGTATAAGACATAAATGCGCCTGACTTTTTTGTCAGGTGGGCTACCCTGAAATATGACCTTGATTTCTCAAAACCGAAAACGGCGAGCCTATCATTAATATTTCGCTCCGTATCCCTAATGCTTTAATTTAATACTGGCGCAAAAATGTCGTCCATTCACGCATGAGGCAGAAACATTTAAAATATAAATTTATTTTTATTATTTGTCAATACCGTTAATTATTTGACAAATTATTTATAA
>CAZRYV010000046.1:1259-13994 GCA_964604385.1 uncultured Brachyspira sp. | reverse complement strand
AAAATTTAAAAAAATTTAAGTTGGTAAACTATAATGAAAATATTTATTAACGGAAAAGAATTATACGCCACTTTAGAAAATGAAAAAAACGCATACGAAGTGCTAAATCCTCTAGAGGAATGGTGCAATTCAAATTCTTTTTTAATAAACAGAATTATAATAAATGAAAAAGAAATGTCGCCTTATATAGATAAAGAATACGAAACTATATCGATTGAAAATATAAAACAAATAAAAATAGAAGCTTTAAGTCATAGCGAGTATTATTTGTCTTCGATAATGTCGATAACGGAATACATAGAAAAAATTTCCAAAACAGATTCTGCCACTTTAACTGAAAACGATATAGAGGCTTTAAAAGACGGGATATTTTGGGTATTAGATTCCATTCCGAGAGCGATATTTTTATGCAATATGAATCTTGAAACTCATGGAATTATTCATATTTTGAAAATGCTAGAAGTAAAATTGGAAAGATTAAACTCGTTAAAGAATAATGAAAAAGACGAAGAGGATTATTTAAATAAAGTTAAAGAATTTTTTCAAGACGATTTAAAACCTTTCGTAAACGATAAAGTTTTGCCCGCTATGGAACTCGTTTTGGAAGACGCTAAAATAAACACTATGATTATATTTGCAAACGATATAAACGAAAATAACGCTTTATATAAAATAGGAACTTTGCCTAAATTTCAGCCGTTTATAACGGAAATATTGGACGAAGTCGTAAATAAACTTCAAACGGGAAAGGACAAAGAGGCTTTTATATACGCTGAAAAATTTTCACATATAGTTGGACTTTCTTTTAGCATACTTTCTAAAGTTGCCGAAGTATGTTCTATAAATTATTCTAATATAAAAATAGAAAAGATAAGTTTGCTCGATGCGATTAACGATTTTAATTCTATGATGAATAATTTATTGGACGCTTTTTCAAACGAAGATTATATCTCTATAGCCGATTTGTTAGAATACGAGATAAAAGAAAAAATAGAAAATATTATGGATTATATACCGCTTTTAGAGGAATATATTGAAAGACTCAATGTTTGATTTTACAGATTACGATAATTCTTTTTTGCCTTTGGCGGAGAGGATGCGTCCGATTTCAATAGAGGAAGTTTACGGACAGAAGCATATTTTATCCGAAAATAAAACTTTGAGAAAAATGATTGATAGGGATAAAATAACTTCGATGGTTTTTTTCGGTCCTCCGGGAGTCGGAAAATCTACCGTAGCTTCAATAATAGCAAAAAAAACTAAAAGCGAATATTTAAAATTAAATGCCGTTCTTTCCAATGTTTCGGAGATTAGAGAGGCTATAAAAAAAGCCGAAAAAAATTTAATGAACTTAAAAAAAACTATATTATTTATAGACGAAATTCACAGATTCAATAAAGGTCAGCAGGACGCTTTACTTCCCGCAGTTGAAAACGGAACGGTTATATTAATCGGAAGCACCACTCAAAATCCATATTTTTATCTTACGAACGCTTTACTTTCTAGAATAATGCTTTTTGAATTTAGAAATCTTGAAGATAGCGATATTAAAGAAGCTATATTTAAAGCCATTTACGATAAAAAAGGACTCGGAGAAAACGATATTGCAATTGATGAAGAAGCGATTGATTTTATAGTAAAATATTCTCATGGCGATGTCAGAAAGGCTTTAACTTATCTTGAAGCTGCTTTTCTTGTAACTCAAATTGACGAAACTAAAGAAAAACTTACAATAACTGCAGATACGGTAAAAGATGTTACAAGCAAACAAACTTTAAATTTTGACGAGGATGAACATTATAATGCTATAAGCGCGTTTATAAAAAGCGTGAGAGGAAGCGACACTAATGCGGCAATTTATTATTTGGCAAGAATGCTCGAATCGGGAGAAGACCCGAGATATATAGCGAGACGGCTTTGCATATTGGCGGCGGAAGATATCGGTTTAGCTGAACCTAACGCGATAAATATGGTGTCTTCTTTGGTTAATATAGTCGATTTTATCGGAATGCCCGAAGGAAGAATTCCTTTGGCGGAAGTTACTATTTATTTGTCTTTATGTCCAAAATCTAATTCAGCTTATAATGCTATAGACGCCGCAATCAGAGATATAAAAAACGGAGAATTATATTCTATTCCTAATTATTTAAAAGACAATCATTCATCAAGTTTCGATAAAAAATCCGAAGAAGAGTATAAATATCCGCATGACTATCCTTATCATATAGTCAAGCAGGATTATTTGGAAAAAGGAATTAAAAAAAATTATTATAAACCCGTAGATATAGGCGAAGAGCGGGATTTAAAAAAAATCTACGAATGGATAATGAAACATATTAATTAAAAATCAACGGTTAATTTTTAATGCTTTTATAAGCCGCTTTTAGAGTTTCTGCAGATTTATTCAAATAAGTTTTTTCTTTTTCATTTAAAGTTATTGGAATAATCTTTTTTACTCCTTCTCTGCATATAACGGCGGGTATTCCCAAACAAATATCTTTTATTCCGTATTCTCCGTTTAAAAAATGCGATACGGGAAGTATTGAATATTCGTCTCTTATAATCGCCTGAGTTATTCGTTTAACCGCCATAGCGACTCCATAAAAAGTTGAACCTTTTTTCTCTATTATATGATAGGCGCTATTTCTTACTTCTTCCAATATCTCTTCTAAATTTATATTGTAAGAATCGGCTATATTTTTACAATAGTTTTCTATATGAATGCCCGCAATATCCGCATTGCTCCAAACGGCTAATTCACTATCTCCATGTTCGCCTATTATAAAAGCATGTATATTTTTGCTGTCTACCTCTAATTTTTTACTGAGCAAATATCTCAAACGAGATGTGTCTAAAACCGTTCCGCTTCCCAAAACTCTCTCTTTCGGAAAACCGCTTAATTCCAAAGCAAACATAGTAAGAATATCCACAGGATTTGAAACTATTAAAAGCATGCAATCTTTATTATATTTAGTTATGCTTGGAATAATTTTTTTGAATATCGAAGCGTTTTTATTTATTAAATCGATTCTCGTTTCGCCGGGTAGCTGATTTGCTCCTGCAGTTATTATAACCAAATATGCATCGTATAAATCGTTATAATCTCCCGAATATATATTAACCGGGTTGGTGAATTGAATTCCATGAGCGATATCTAAAGCTTCGCCTTCCGCTTTGTTTTTATTAACATCTATTATGACTATCTCGTTGAATAGTCCGCTTTGAACTAGAGTAAACGCAGTAGTCGCTCCGACTCCTCCGGCTCCTATTATGGCGCATTTTTGTATATTCATTGAAATCTCCTTAAATTTTATTTTTGATTTAAAAATTTTAAAAATAAAAAATTTAAAAAATATTTTATTAATTATAACTTATAAATGTTAGAATAGTAAAACATTATATTGAAATTTGAAAGATATAACGGGAATTTTATGAAATGAAGGCGCCAAATATAAATATTTAACGCATTCATAATTTTACATGTTAAAATTTAATTTTATTCATTAATGGGTTTTTTAATAAATCCTAATATTAATGCGGTTATTATAGAACCTACGACTATTGTAATCAGATATAAAAAAGGATGATTGACTATAGGCAATACGAATAATCCTCCATGAGGCGCTCTTAATTCTATATTAAATGCCATAGAAAGTCCTCCCGAAATCATAGCTCCGATTATGCATGAAGGTATAACTCTTATAGGGTCGGAAGCCGCAAAAGGTATTGCTCCTTCGGTTATAAAAGAAAGTCCCATTATATAGCAGGTTTTTCCCGCATCTCTCTCGTCTTTAGTAAATTTATTTTTGAATATGGTAGTCGCTAAAGCTATTCCCAAAGGAGGCACCATTCCTCCCGCCATAACCGCCGCATGAGGAGCGTAATCGCCTGAAGATATCATAGCTATTCCAAAAGTAAACGCCGCTTTATTTATAGGTCCGCCCATATCGGTTGACATCATTCCTCCCAAAACTATACCCAACAATATTAAATTTCCGGTTCCTAAACTTTTCAAAAAAATAGAAAGCGAAGAGTTTATCCAAGCTATCGGTTCTACGATAAATAAATACATTATAGAACCGGTTATTAATATTCCAAATAACGGATAGAGCAAAACGGGTTTAATTCCTTCCAAACTTTCGGGTAATTTGCCGAATATTTTTTTAAGCGCCAAAGCTATATAGCCTCCCAAAAAACCGCCTATTAATCCTCCTAAAAATCCTCCTCCGCTATTTAAAGATATCAAACCTCCTACCATAGCGGGAGCAAATCCCGGTCTATCGGCTATGCTCATTCCTATAAAGCCTGCCATAACGGGAACCATTAGGAAAAACGCATTTCCTCCTCCAATATCATTTAAAAGTTTTGCTATATAATTATATGAAGGGTCGTTAGGGTCGCTAGCGTTTATTCCAAACATAAATGAAATCGCTATTAATATTCCTCCGCCTACGACGAAAGGAAGCATATTTGATACTCCCGACATTAGATGTTTATATATTCCCGTTTTAGGTTTTTTCTCAAATTTTACTTTACTTTTATCTGTATTATAAGCGTTATAAATAGGAGCTTTTTGATTCAATGCATTTTTTATTAAATTCTCGGGGTTTTTTATAGCTTCTTTTACTCCGACTATATCGACATGTTTTCCAGAAAATCTGTCCATAAATACATTTTTATCCGCCGCTACTATTATTCCTTTGGCGTTTTTTATTTCTTCTTCGTTCAATTCATTTTTTATTCCGCCTGAACCATTCGTTTCAACTTTGATGTTTATTCCCATTTCTTTTGCTTTTTTAATTAAAGAATCTGCCGCCATATATGTATGAGCTATTCCTGTGGGACATGCCGTTACAGCAAGCACTTGAGGTAAAGAATTATCGTTATATACAATATCTTTTTCTTCTTTTTCCATATTTTCCATATTATCAATTAAAATATTTAATAATTCTTCTTTACTGTTCGCATGCAAAATTCCTTCTCTTATTTCGTCTTCAAGCAAGAGCGTTGTGATTTTTGATAATATTTCTATATGCGAATTAGCCGAAGTATCCGATGCCGCTATCATAAAAAATATATGAGATGGTTCTCCGTCTAAAGATTCATAATCTACGCCCTTTTTTGAAATTCCTATTGCGACAGTGGAAGTTTTTACTGCATTAGTTTTTGCATGCGGTATGGCTATTCCTTCTTCCATTCCCGTAGAACCTTGCGATTCTCTTTTAAGAATCTCTTTTTTATATTCTTCCCTGTCGTTTAATTTTCCCGCTTTGTATAAAATATCAATCATTTCGTCTATAATTTGAGATTTTGTAGTTCCTTTCAAATTGATATCTATACAATCTAAAGTAATAATATCTTTTAACATTTATTCCTCCATTATTTTATTTATTTTTACTTTATTTAAAAATTTATTCATAGTTTCAAAAGAAGTTAAACCTTCAGAACATGCCGTAGCGCTACCTGAAGCTATAGCGTATTTATACGATTCTTCTATGCTTAATCCTTTGCTTATTCCGTAAACTATTCCTGCAACCATAGAATCTCCCGCTCCAACAGAACTTATTAATTTGCCTTTTGGAGCGTTTCCTCTATAAACCGAATTTTTGGTGATTAAAACCGAACCATCTTTTCCCATAGAAACTATAATATTTTGAGCGCCTTCTTTTATTAATTTTCTTGAATAAAAAACTATTTCCTCAAAACCGTTTATTTCTTTATTGAAGTATTCTTCTAATTCGTTTTTATTCGGTTTGGATAAAAATACTCCGGATTTTATAGCCTTTTTAAACGCTTTATCTCTCGAATCTAGTATTATTTTTATATCGTTTTTATTTTTTAATAAATCTATTATATCTTTATAAATTGAATCGCTTATGGAATTTGGAACGCTGCCTGAAAGAATCAATATATCTTTTTCTTTTATATTTCCAATTAATTTAAATAGTTCCTCTATATTTTTACTTGAAATATTCGGAGATTTTCCCGATATTTCACTTTCGCTATAAGAGGTTTTTAACTTTATATTTATTCTTGTGTCTCCTTCAAGTTCTATAAAATTGTCTTTTATTCCGTAATCTTTCAAATGTGTTTTTATATAGTTTCCCGTAAATCCGCCGTAAAATCCCAAAGCCACGCTTTTAACTTCAAAATTTTTTAATACTTTTGAAACATTAATTCCTTTTCCTCCGGGCAAAGTATAGGCGCCGTTCGCTTTATTTAATTCTCCTAATTCAAATCTGTCTATGTCGATATAATAGTCTATCGCAGGGTTTAAAGTTAAAGTATATATCATAGTCAATCCTTATTTTTATTTCGCTATATATAATTTTTTTACTTTATTTTTTATCTCTTCGCTTGGATTCTTATCAGTTATCAAATAAGAGCTTTCTAAACTTGCAAAATTAATCAAGCATAATTTATTAAATTTAGATTTATCACATAAAAAATAAGATTTTTTTGCTTTTAAATGAGCTTCGTTTTTTATAGCGGCTTCTTCCGTATCGGGGGTGGAATATCCGTTTATATCTACCGCATTTGCTCCCATAAAAGCGTAGTCGAAATTAAAATTCTTCAAAGACATTGCGGCTGTTCCGCCAACCAACGCTCCCGTTTTCATTTTTATTTTTCCTCCTATTAAATAACTTTCTATTTTATAATTATTAAGCTCTTCTATATGCGCTATTCCGTTCGTTATTACTTTAATATTTTTCAAAGTCGGCAAATATTTAATCATAGCAAATACCGTGCTTCCGGCGTCTAAATAAATTTTATCTCCGTTATTAATCAAAGAAACCGCCAATTTCGCTATTTTATTTTTTTCTTTAGAGTTTATTTCTTTTTTATATAATAATACTTCCTCCTCATTGTCTATCAAAATTGCTCCTCCGTATACTCTTTTTATCTTTCCGCATTCTTCTAAAAAAGTTAAATCTCTCCTTATAGTTGCTTCAGAAACTTTTAATTCTTTAATCAACTCTTCGACTTCTATATTATTTTTTTTGTTTTTCTTTATTAATTCCAATATTAATTCGCATCTATTGATTTTTAACATTTATAATCCTTAATTCTTATACTTAAAATATAACATATAAATTATAAAAGTCAATCAAAAACAATCAAAATTAATCATAAATAATCAATAATTTTACGGCATATTAATTTTGCATATTTGTTGATTCTTATCATTTGAATTTTATTTAAAATTTTTAAAATGGAAAAAATTTAATTTATTTTCTGTATTTATTTATAAACTCATCGTAAGGATATAATTTGAAAGAATTATTATAAACATTTTCAAGCAGATTTTTTATTAAATTTAATTTTTCTTTTGAATTTTTGCTTTTATCTTTTATTTTGTTAAATTCTAAAAAGAAAGATTTTTTTACTATATTCATAAAAATATTTATTCTTATCAATTCGTCAAAAAAAACGCCTTTTGGTATTTTGATTTTTTTTATAATGATAAAGAAAACTGAAAGAAAATAAAGAACGGACGCTATTCTTATAAAATAAATAACAGTAAAATCCGCTCCCGTTTTGTCGATATAGAAATCGAATATTTTATAATATTCTCCTCTTGCATTTAATGATTGAATTATAAAAACCGCTAAAAAATACGGAAATAGATAAAATAATTTTTTCAAGGTTTTAAATACGGACTTTGTAAATATAATATTAAGTATAAATAATATTGCCGCAATATATATCAATATGTTAATTTGCAAGAAAAATATCGATATAAATATAAATAATCCAAATATTATAGATATTATATAAAGCATTATTTATTTACGCGTTCGACATAACTATCGTCTCTCGTGTCTACTTTGATTTTATCTCCGATATTTATAAATAGAGGGACATTCACTTCCATACCCGTTTCAAGTTTTGCGGGTTTTAAAGTAGAGCCGCTTGTATCTCCTTTGAATCCCGGCTCCGTGTAGGCTACCGACAAAATAACATGAATTGGAAAACGAACCGCCGTCACTTCATCGTTAATATATTGCAAATCCACTTCGCTATTATCCAAAAGATAGTATTTATTATCTCCCAATATTTCCGCATCCACATGAACTTGCTCGTAATCGTCCAAAATCATGAATATATATCCGTTTCCTTCTTCGTATAAATATTGAGCTTTTCTATAAGATATGTCCGCTTCTTCTACGCTTTCGGTAGAAGAGAAAGTTTTTTCGATAATATTTCCTTTTATCATATTTTTTAATTTGGTTCTGACATTTGCCTTTCTCTGCTGCGCTCTGTGAAAATGAGCGTCCATCACCAAATATGTTTCTCCGTCTAAAATTATAGCGTCGCCTTTTCTTAAATCGTTTACGGGTAGCATTGAAAACTCCTAAAAATTTTTATTTTGAATTATATTTTATTAAGATTAAAATTTCAATATTTAATAAAATCATAAAGCATCTACATGCCACAGAAACATATAGATGCTTTACTAACAATACAACGCATAGAAAGAATTGCTTATTTTACGGCGTTAATTTTTTTCATCATATCGGATTTTTTCGCTCCCGCTCTGTTTGCATGAATAATCGATTTTCTTGCCGCCTTATCCAAAGCGCTAGCGTATTTTTTATACTCTTCCATAATTGCATTTTTATCTTTAGTTTCTATGGTTTTTATAACTTTTTTTCTTTGAGTATTCAAAAAACTTTTTATTTGTCTGTTGTATAAATTCCTAGCCGAATTTTGTCTTAATCTTTTAGAAGCTGATTTTATATTAGGCATTAACATCTCCAAAAATAAAATTATCGGAGTTAACGGGGCTCGAACCCGCGACCTCCTGCGTGACAGGCAGGCGCTCTGAACCAACTGAGCTACAACTCCAAAATTCCCAATCGATTTAATTCAATAATTAAAATCAATCAAAAATATACTCATATTATAAATTATATTATTTTTTTGTCAACACCTAATAAAATTAAATTACGCTAAAAAATGATAAATTATAGCATTAGACAATAAAAACATATTCCATAAAATTATTATATTATGTAAACTATAGACACATTATTATTAATAAAAAATGCTAATTAAAAATTTAAAATATACGATAACTATAATACTATAAGTTTAAATAAATTTTTAAGGAGCGAATAATGTCGACAAGCTCATTTTTCGGTATAGAATTGGGAAAAAGGTCTCTTCAAAACTTCAAAACGGCTTTGGAAGTGACGGGACATAATATAAATAATGTGGCGACTAAAGGTTATAGCAGACAGAGAGTAGTAATGCGTTCTTTCGATAAACCTTTGGAAGCGCCAAGTTTGAATAGAGCAGAACGCGCCGGACAATTAGGGCAAGGAGCGGAAATAACTACTATCGAGAGAATAAGAGATGAATTTATAGACTCTAAAATTATGGTAGAGCTTGGAGAGGGCGGATATTGGCAAACTAAATACGATTATCTTAAACAACTCGAGGCGATTTACAACGAGCCTAGCGCCTATAATTTAAGGAGCGATTTGGATGCGTTTTGGGATGCTTGGCAAGAGATGGCAGTTAATCCTACGGAAAGAGGAACGCGGCTTGTTTTGGTTGAGAGAGCAGATAGAATAAACTCTTCTTTAAATTATATGTTCGAACAAATGGACGGAATGCGAGGAAATTTAAATAATCTTATAGAAAGCAAAGTAAATAGAATAAACGATATAGCAAATTCTATAAAAAATTTAAATGTAGAAATAGTTAAACAGCAGGCATTGGGACAAAATCCTAACGATTTGCTTGACAGAAGAGACTTGCTTTTAGACGAATTATCCTCTATAGCCAATGTTGATATGAAATCGATTGACCCTGACGAAACTATGATTTATATAGGAAGCAGAGCGTTGATTCAAGGCAATATCGTAAGCAAATTGAGTTTGGAGAGAAGCGCAAACAACGAAGGAATGTTTGACATTTATTGGGAGAAAGACCATGTTCAGGTAAATCTCGGAGGAGGAGAATTAAAAGCCTTACTTGAAATGCGAGATATTGACATAGTGCAAGCTATAAACGATTTGGATACTTTCGCTATAAATTTAGCCGATTCCGTTAATGAAATACATAGAAGCGGATTCGGATTAAATCAAGAGACGGGAATAGATTTCTTTACTATGTCTAAAAATACTCCTTCCGTTATCGGCAATTTCGACATTAATAATGACGGAAACGAAGATACGAGTATAATGTTTAAGATAAGCGGAATAAATTCAATAGATTCTAGCGCTAGTATAGGAAGCTCGGGAACATTGATTTTTGGAAACAAAGCTAGAGAAGGCGTTAATGTAGCTATAGATTATACCGCTCAAATGAAAGTTAAAGATTTGATAGATAAAATTAACTCAAGCGAAGCGAATGTGTCGGTTTATTTGGACGATAAAAACAGACTCGTTCTTAAAGCGAAAGGTTTTGACGATTATATGAAACCTTCCTATTTTATAAAACATATAGAAGATTCGGGAGATTTTTTGGTTGGAATAACGGGAGTATTAAATCAATCGGGAGAAGGCGGAGCTTACGATTGGAATCAAGTAAATCAGGTTAATCAACTTGCCGGAGATTTTAGAAATTTCACCGTCACTCCTTATAGACATCCCGCTTCTTCGATACAAGTTAATGATATAATCAGAAACGACATTAATTATATAGCGGCTTCAAAAGGCATAGACACTACGGGAAACGGTTTTAACGATAAATGGAACGGTATCGGAGACGGTTCCAACGCTTTAGCGATAGCCAATTTGAAAAATAAAGAGGTTATGGTTGAAAGCAAATCGACTTTTAACGATTTTTACACGGGAAGCATTGCAAGAATAGCGAGTAGAACGGAAACGGCAAATGCGGAATCCGAAAAACAAACGATAGTAATGGAATATCTTGAAAAATTGAGACAATCGGTGTCGGGCGTAAATTTGGACGAAGAGATAGCTCAAATGGCTATGTATCAGCATGGTTATAATGCGTCTGCAAGAGTTGTTAGTGTTATGGACCAATTGCTCGATGTGATTATAAATAGAATGGGTGTGTAAGTTTATAGATTTATTTAATTGCGATATTCTATTTAATAGGATATCGCTTTTTTATTTTATTTTTTATAGTTAAATTTTATGTTTTTATATTATTTTTGATAATTTTCTATTTTATATTTTTTTTATTTTTTTGTAAAAAAATATTGAATTTATCTTGACTTCTAATTAAAAATTGTTAAACTATGCAATAGGTTATAAATCAAATTCAATATTTAGGAGGGGCTTGCTATGAAACATAGTATAAGCAAAATTAATGTTATCTTAATTCTAACGATAGCGATTATCGTAGTTGCAGGATTTGTTTCCTGCAGTAATCGGGAAGTAACCGGAGATGGTAACTATTCCCAAACGGGCGGAGGAGGAATAGTAGAAACTCCGACAACTCCATCGCAACCTAAACCGGACGATATTCCAATTTATAATCCTACTAAACCTGTGTTGGAAATTAAAAGCGATTGGGGCGCTATACAGTTTAAAGGTTTGACTTTCAAAAACGAAAACCATACGATTAGTATTGTAATTGCAGACAACGGATGCGCTAGATTTAAATTGAATGGCAAAATATATGACTTTGGTAGCAGAATATATAACAGTCAATATAATCCTAATACATTTATTTTTGGAAATATAAACGGCAATATCAATGATAGAGGATATGCCGAATTTAGAGAAACGGGCGATTTGCTTATATGGTTTAATAATAATCAATCTGATTTGATAACGCTTAAATTATCTGAAGAATCTGACCCTACGCCTGATGTTCCAACTACAGATACGCCAACTCAACCGGGAACGCCTTCTATTCCATCTACTCCGTCTACTCCTTCCACACCGTCTACAGATAACGGCGAAATAGTGCCAAATAAAAATTTACCTGGCGGAACATATAGAAAAGTATACGCTCCGTTTACAGGCGCAAATGGATATTATAATGTTTCTTATACAGATACGGATACTTTGGATAAACTTTGGAAAGCGATGATTGATAAAAAAGCGGTAGCCGGCGGCGCGAGATTATACATAAAAACTCATGATGGCGATTTATTATTTGATGAAAATTATAATATCCGTTGGAGCAAGCAACCAAGCAAGGTATTGAAATGGTTTCAAGGCGGCGTTATGGTGAGAATCATGGCGGGTGCTGTAAAAAAATATGAGCAAGACCATCATTGGCAACATGTATATCCTAACGCTCATAACGAACAAGATTCAAGACTTGGAGAGATGCAAGGACAACTTGCTGTAGCTGGACTTTATACTTACGCTGATTCTTTAAATGGCGCGAGTCGTTTGAATAGCGATATGATAAATCTATTCTTTGGATATTATATGGGTAGAGAATGGTCAACGGCTTACGGCGGCAGAATGGAAATCATCGTATTTAATGACGGACTTCCTGTAGATTTATACACAGGAAAATATAACACTGGTCCGGCTAGAGAAGCCCGAGGAATGCAGTCTTATATGGATGTTCATGACCATGGCTACACTGACGGAAACCATCATATATGGAATATAAAAGGAAGCGCTCCTGAAAGATATCAGCCGTTCCTTCACGCTTCTCAACTTTATACTTGGGGATTCCGTTGGGCTGCCAAAGCATATAAAGGAGAAGATGTAAGATAATTTAAAGAAAAAATTAGATAACATTAATAATTGGTTTAAGGGGTTTCGTTTTATGCGAAGCTCCTTAATTTTT
>CAZRYV010000046.1:0-1159 GCA_964604385.1 uncultured Brachyspira sp. | reverse complement strand
CGACAATGTAGTTTTACAAAAATATTATAGATTTTTAATATTTTTTAAATTTATTTGGAAATTATTTGCACATAAATTTTTCTGTTTCTTGCTCCGTCAAATTCGAAGAAATATATGTTCTGCCAAGTTCCCAAAACTATTTTTGAATTTTCTATTATTACATTTAAACTTGGAGATACTAACGAAGATAAAATATGAGCTTGCGAGTTGCCTTCGGAATGTTCATAATTATCATATTGAGGCACTAATTTATTGAATGCGTTTTTCATGTCAAAAACCACATCGGGGTCGGCATTTTCGTTTATGCCAATCGCTGCCGTAGTATGAGGCGTGAATATTGTCGCTATTCCTTCTTTTATTTTTTCTTCGTTTACACATCTTTGAACTTCGTCTGTTATGTCTATTATATCGAATCTTGCCTTTGTTTTTATATTAATGATTTGCATTGTTTTTCTTTATTCAACTTTTAAATTTATTAAATTAATGCGATTATACGAATATTTGTATAATTGTCAATATAGAATTGAAATTTATTTAATATTTCATTTTTTATTTTTAAATTGATGCAAATATTATGTCATTATGCTCGCTTAAAACTAAATTATGATTTATAAAATACGATTTTCTATAAAAAATTATATAAAATTAAAGTATTTTTTAAGTTTTTTTAAAATTTTTTATCGTTGAATAAATTTTTTATTTTAAAACGGCTAAAAAATGTAGCAAATGTATTATTTCAAGGATAGTTTTTGTTAAAAAAGCCGAATTTTAGTTAAAATTTACTTTTAAGGTATTGCTTTTTTTTTCGATAATGCTATAATTGAGAATACGAAATGATAAAAAAGTTCTTTGAAATATGGATAGCAGAAGCAATTTAAGAAAAACAAACACAACTGGTGTAAGTGAACTTTAATAGTTCGAAGACCCAAAAGTTACAATTTGTAACAATTTCTTTGCATAAGTAAATCATCACTCGGTAGAGTGATTATAAAATAAAGAATCAAGTGAGTATGGAGAGTTTGATTCTGGCTCAGAGCGAACGTTGGCGATGCGTCTTAAGCATGCAAGTCGAGCGGGCTTATTCGGGTAACTGGATAAGTTAGCGGCGAACTGGTGAGTAACACGTAGGTAATCTACCGTAGAGTGGGGGATAACCCAT
>CAZRYV010000045.1:0-14018 GCA_964604385.1 uncultured Brachyspira sp. | reverse complement strand
TTATTTTAAATTTATTGATTTAATTATACTAAAATAAATCCGTTTTGTCAAAAATTATATAAAAATTATTAATTAATAGTATTTTAATATTTGCTTTTTATTTAAATTAATTATAAAATATTACAATAGTTGAAATAAAATGTTAGGATAAAATATGAATTTTAATAAAAAATTTCCTATAGCGGTTTTAGATACAAATATAGCAATGGATTTTCCTAATATATTAAATATTTTAAAAGGCTGCAATATAGTAATACCGCTGACTCTCATAGAAGAACTTGACAAATTTAAAAAAAATAATAAAAGTGCAAGAGATTTCATAAATAATTTTTTAACTATATCGGATAAAACTAATTTATCAAAAGACGGATACAAACTTGAAAACGGTTGTATGCTTTATTTAGACAAAGACAATTTAAGCCATAAAGAAGTAAGTTTAGATTCTGTAAAGAATAAAGAAGATTTTAAATTTATATCGGAAACTAAAAATTTAAAAGAAAAATATAAAGATATAGAAGTAGTTCTTTTAAGCTCTGATAAAATATTAAAAATAACAGCATCCACTTTAGATATAGAAGTAAAAAATTTGGATGAATTTATAGTAGAATATATTGAAAACGATAGTAAAACTGTAATTTTAAAAAATCTAAATAATCTTAAAAATACATATTCAAGAAACAAAGATATGCATAATTCTAGTAAAATATCTGATATTATATTTAAAGTAAATAAAATATCAAATATTTTAAAAAGCGAAAAAAATATAAATACGCTATACAAACAAGCCGAAGAGTATAACTCTAAAGCAATCTATAATAAAATATATGAAATTTTAGTGGAAGATAAGGATATATATGGATTATACGAATTAATTAAAAATCATAATTATAAACCGGACTATGAAAAAATAAGCGAAATTTTAACCGAATATTGCAACACTTTGACGGATAATAAAGATATAAATGGATTATATGAATTAGCTGAAAAATATAATTCTAGTAAAATATATGGAAGAATATTTAATATTTTAGCGGAAAATAAAGATATAGAAGGATTGCATAAATTAATTGAAAATAAAAATATTAAAGATATGAACGAAAAATGTCTGATGGAATACAAAAACTTAACAAAAATAATCTCTAGTAAAATTGAGGAATTAGAGAACAATAGATAATAAAATTATGTTTTATTAGGCTATAAAATTTTTAAAATTTGTTTACGATATCATTGACATTTTTTATAAAATAGTATATATTGTAAGTAATAAATAATTTGAGAATTTTTGAGATTATGAGTAATAATAAAAAGAAATATTATAATCCTATATTTGAACTTCCTAAAAAAGTATCGCAGGCTGATAATACCTCTTCATTATTTCCAGATATGGAAATTTGTTCTGGAGATTCTTTAACTAGAGTGATTAGAACGAATGATAATAATCCAAACATAATTGGTAAAATTAAATTATTATCTAAAATAGGGCAACGAGGAGGAGAAGGCACAGTATATCAATGCAATTTACAAAATAAAGTTTGCAAAGTCTATCACAAAGATAAGATTACACGATTAAGATTGCATAAATTAGTCGTAATGCAAGCCAAAAAGATAAAAATAGATGGCGTTTGTTATCCTGAAGAACTTTTATACAATGAATACAAAGGAAAAAAGCAATTTTGCGGTTATTTAATGTCGGAAGCTAAAGGGCATAAATTACAAACATCCGTTATGCATCCAATGGTAATTCGAGATAAATTCCCAAGTTGGAATAGAGAGCATCTAGTTGAATTATGTTTATCTATTTTAAGAATAGTCGAAGAGTTGCATAAAAGCAATATTATAATAGGCGATTTGAATCCTAATAATATATTGGTTGCCAATTATAATAAAGTATATTTTATAGACTGCGATAGCTTTCAAATAGGACCTTACCCATGTCCTGTAGGAATGCCATATTTTACACCAAGAGAAATACAAGGTAAAGAATATTCAAAATTTTTAAGAACGAAAGAACATGATATGTTTGCTGTTACTACTCTATTTTTCATGATACTATTTCTAGGTAAGCCTCCATATGCTTGCCGGGGGGGGGGGAACCCTGCTGAAAATGTAAAGAAAGGCAATTTCCCTTATAAATTTAAAGATAGAAGAGGCGAGGATACTCCAGATGGTCATTGGAAATTTATATGGAATAATCTTCCGCAAAAATTGAAAGAAATTTTTAATGATTGCTTCGCAGATAATAAAAAACCAAGCATAAAGGATTTGCAAACCGTTCTTTATGCATATAAAAATAATTTAAAAAAAGATTATAACTCTAACGAACTTCTGCCAACTGAATATAAAAAAGTTCCTAACAAGATTTTAAAAAAATATGGAAAGTAATTTTTAATACAAAATAAAAACAAAAAGGAGAAAAAAATGCAAGAAGAAAATATGTTAAGTATTAGAAAAAAAGAGCTTATTTCAAATCCAACAGCAAGGGTTGCAGTATGTTTGGTTTTAGATATAAGCGGCTCTATGTCCGGAGAGCCTATAGACGAACTTAATAAAGGCGTAAAATTATTTATAGACGCTATAAAGAATGACGAGACGGCTAAATATGCAGCCGAAATAGCGATTGTAACATTTGGAGGAGAAGTAGAAGTTTATTCAGATTTTCAAAACATAGAAAATCTTCAATTTAGAGATTTTTATGCCAATGGCTCTACTCCTATGGAAGAAGCTGTTTTACAAGCTATAGATTTATTGGAAACGAGAAAACAAGAATATGTCGATCACGGAGTAGATTATTATCAGCCTTGGATGGTTATTATGTCGGACGGGCAGCCCGATGAGCCACCAAATCAATCTTCGCAAATAACTTACGATATGGCTTCAAAAAGAAAATTATCATGCTTTCAATTAGGAATAGGAGACCAAGCCGATATGCAAACATTAGCGAGATTTTCTCCAAGAAAACCTTTAAGATTAAAAGGTTTGAATTTTGAAGGTTTCTTTGAATGGCTTTCTAAAAGTATACAAGCCGTATCCCAATCTACCGTTGGCGATGAAGTAAAATTAGATACTTCAAATATAGATGATTGGGCTACTTTGTAATGATAGGATAATTAATGGATAACTTAAATAATACTTTTTCTATTAATAAATATTTTGCTCAAGGTAAAAGTCATATAAAGAATAATATACCTTGCCAAGATTATTGCGATTATCTTATTGAAGATGAATTTTCAATAATAGCGCTTTCTGACGGAGCAGGTTCTTGTAAATACTCTCATTTTGGTTCAAAGTTGCTTGTCGAGAAAATTATTTTATTTTTTAAAGATAATTATAAGACACTATTTGAAAAAGAAATTGAGAATATAAAAGAAAATATAATAGAATATTTATCTAAAAATATTGAAGATATGTCAAAGGAAAAGTCTATAGAAGAAAAAGAATTATCCGCTACATTATTGTTTGTAGGATGCTATAAAGATAAATTTATATATGGGCATATAGGCGATGGAATTATATGCTACGATATAGATGGAAAATTAAGGGTATTATCTCAAGGAGTTGGAGGCGAGTTTAAAAATGAAACTATTTTTTTCAAAAAAAATATTGATAAAAAATATTTTAATTTATCGATAAAATCTTTAAAAAATGTGCTTTCATTTTATTGTTTTTCAGACGGTTTAGAACCAATATTAATATCAAATAAAGGTGATAAACTTGCCTTATTACTTCAAACATTTTCTCTATGGATATACAAATATGATAGTGACTATGTCGAAAAAAATTTATATCATAATTTAAATGAGGTAGTAAAAGATAATCATAATATTCATGATGATTTAAGTTTAATAATTATGAATATTAATAATAGCGAAACTAAAAAAATTAGAGAAATAAAAGAGCGTATAACCGATATTATAGTCGATAAGATTGAAGAATCATCCGAAGAATTAAATAATAAACTTGAAGAAAAAATATCTTATTTAAATAAAAAGATTGAAAACCTAAATAATTCTATGTCTAATTTAGTAAAAGATATAGAAAATCAAAATAATGAGATTTATAACTTTAAAAAATATTTTGAAAATCAAATTAGTAATTTAGCAAGTCAAAATAAAAATGATATTAATGATTTGAGAAAAGACATAGACGAATTATCATCGAAACAAACACCAAAAAAAGAAATAGCGGATTTACAAAAAGAAGTATCTTCCATTAAATCCTATATTCAACAAGATATAGATGCGTTTAAAAAAGCATATGAATCGATAAAGCAAAGAGCAGATGATACTAAGAATAATTTATTAAATTCTCAAAAAAAAAAGATTGATAATTTTTCAATATTTATTCCAATTTTTGGTTTACAAATTTTAAATTTAATATTATTAATTATTATGTTATTGTCTAAATAACAATTTTATTTAGATAAGCTCGACTAATATCATTCTATATAAATTAATATTTGATTAATTTTTTATTTTAATTTATACTATATGGAAATTATATAATTTTTATAAGGAAAATATTATGTCGGATTATGATAAAGATTGCATTTTTTGTAAAATAATAAAAGGCGAAATTCCAACCAAATTTATAAAAGAAAATGAATATTGCGTAGTTTTTGCGGATTTGCATCCGAAGGCGAAAGTTCATTTATTGGTAGTTCCCAAAAAACATTTTAAAGACATTCTTGAAACGGACGATTTTTTTACGAATAAAATTTTTGAAACTATAAGAGAAGTCGCTAAAGAACAAAATTTAAATTCTTTTAGAATCGTCAATAATTGCGGAAAGGGAGCGGGACAAACCGTATTTCATGTTCATTTTCATGTTCTTTCGGGCGATAATTTAAAAGAGTAAAAATGAAAATATATAAAAACAAAAATAAATTGGAGAAAATATGATAGACAGCCATTGCCATCTTACGCTTATATCAAAAAGGAGTAAGGATTTAAAAGAGGTTTTACAAAGAGCGAATAAATCGGGAATTTTATATTTCCTCGATATAGGAGTTCATCCAAGCGATATAGACGAAAGAATGTTTATATTATCCGAAGCGGAGGGAGTTTTTTTTAGTATCGGATATTATCCCGATTATGCAAAAGAAAACGATGAACATACTATAAAAGCGTTTGAATTAAAAATAAATACTTTAAATAAAAACAAATTAAGAAAAAAATCCGTATACGCCGTAGGAGAAATCGGACTCGACTATTATCATAATAAAGAAAATAAAAAATCGCAGAGAGAATTTTTTGGAGAATTATGCGAGGTTGCAAAAAGAGTTAACTTGCCGATATTGATTCACAGCAGAGACGCTTTTAAAGACACATTTGAAATTTTAAAAGAAGCGGATATACCAAAGAGAGGAATATTTCACTGTTTCAGCGGAAATGTTGAAGACGCTAAAAACGCTCTCGATTTGGGATATATACTTTCTTTTTCAGGAGCGGTAACTTATATTAAGAACGATTTTATCAGAGAAGCTGCAAAATATGTTCCAAAAGATATGTTTACCATAGAAACGGATTCGCCGTATTTAACTCCGCAAAAGTTAAGAGGAAGAGCGAACGAACCAGCATTTATAACTTATATAGCGGAAGTTTTGGCGGAAGAAAGAAAAGAAAGTAAAGAAGATATTATGAGAATGGCTTTGGAAAACGCCACTAGAGTTTTGGAATTGCCAATAAATTTTTATGATTCTTTATCATAATTTTTATTATTTTTTATTCTAAAGATTTTCTTTTAAATTTATTTCGGTTTCTATTTCCGTTTCGATTACGACATTATAATCTTTAGAACTATAACTTTCTTCGAGTATATAAGCCTTATTTGTAAGTTCCGCCGATTTATTTGCATCTATTCCGTTTTCAAGCAATATTTTATATAAAGAATCGTAAGCTCTTTTTAAAGCGTTTTGAATAAGAATTTGCCTCGTATAAGCGTTTAATCTTGCAGCTTCAGAAATTTCTATAGAAGCGTTCGCTCTAATCGTAGAACCGACAAATCCCTCTTTTTTCATTTTCTCCAAACTTTTGATAACTTTTTCGTATATTTCCAAATCTTCGACTTTTATTTCAGTAAAAAAATTATCGTTCTTTTTATATTCTTTTATAATAGCGTCTTTTTCGAAATCGATTAAATTATCGTCTTTTAATGCAAAAGCGACTATATTATAATCGTTTCTGTTTATTAAATTTGCCGTTTGATTTGCAATATAAAAATATATTTCGTTTATCGCCTTTTCTTTACTCGCTTCAAAACTAATATCGCTGAAAGATTTTGAATATAATATTCCTTTTTGCAAATTATTATTTTTGCATGAAAGTATAATCGTTAAAATAAATAGAATAAAGAAAGCAAAATAAATAAAATACAACTTGTTTTTTTTCATAATTTATTTATAATATATTGTTTTACAAAATAATCAATAATAAACGATAAACGGAGATATAGTTGAAAATAAAAATAACGGTAATATTATTTCTGTCGCTTCTAATTTCTTTTTTTATTTATTAATGTATTTATTCATGCAAAAAAGAGGAAGATAATTTGCTTGAAGATATGGCTTATTTGGATAAATCTTATATTGAAACTTTGCTCGATATTAGAAACAATCAAAATATAAAATCGAGTATCGAAAGATTTATGATTGATTGGAATAATTTTAAGAAAAAATATTATAATATAAACGAAGAAGACCCGCAATGGAAACCCGATTTTGACACTTTGCGGGACATACTGATAAGCTCGCATTATTATATCGTTAGCGGAGAGGACGAAAGCGCCGGCTATTTGATGTTTCATGATATCAAATATGTTTTGTCGGATTTAAGAAAGAGAAATAATGTAAATTGGTTTTTTGACAATTTAAATGCAATATATAAATTAAGTTATAGACTCGGAGAATTATCCAAAGTGTATAGCGTAAATAGTATTAATCTTTCCATAGACGAAAAAGAAAAAGTTATAACCGTTTATTATCTTCTCGATTCTGCTACTCAAAATGTAATTAACGAATTCGATAAAAGCAATATTTATTTATTAAAATTAAATCAATCAAGATTTGAAGCAATCAGGCATAATATTAATGTTATAAATAATTTGAGACAATCGATAGAAAACGATATAGCATCCGATAATTATAAAAGCATAGCCAATTATTGCAATAATATACTAAATATGTATTTTAACACTCTTCAAATAATGAAAGGCTAATTTATGAAAGGATTTCTAATAGTAAATAAACCGTCAGGCATAACTTCGTTTGATGTAATAAAAAAATTAAAACCAATTTTAAAAGAAAAGAAAATAGGACATGCGGGAACATTAGACCCTTTTGCAGAAGGAGTTTTAATATTGGCGTTAGGAAGATATACGAAATTATTTTTTTTATTTGACGATATGCCAAAAGAATATATAGCCGTCGGAGTTTTTGGAGAAAGCAGAGACACGGACGATATTAACGGAAATATTTTGAAAGTGTCGGATAAAAAAAATATATTAAGTTTTACGGAACTTGAAAATATTATTAAAAACAATTTTTGCGGAAATATAATTCAAAAACCGCCGATTTATAGCGCAAAAAGAATAAACGGAAATAGAGCCTATAATATGGCAAGAGAAAATATAGATTTTGAAATTAAAAATATTAATGTTTGTATAAACGACATTGAATTATTGGAATACGATTATCCATTTTTTAAAATAAAAACTTCAGTAAGCAGAGGAACTTATATAAGAGCGATTATAAGAGATATAGGCGAAATAACGGAAAATTTGGCTTATACTAAAGAATTAAAACGAACGGCTATCGGAGATTTTGCTATAGATAAAGCTTGCAATTTAAATGAAATTTCAGATAAAAATATATTGTCTTTTTTTGATATGTTTAACAATTTTGATACAAAAATCGTTGAAAACGAAAATACTATAAAACAAATGCTTTGTGGCAATACAAAAACGATTGAAAATATTGAAAATATCGAGATTAAAAATAAAAAAAATAAATATTTGGCTTTGATAGATAAAAATTATAATTTAATCGCCATAATAGAAACTATAAAAAGAAAAAATATATTTGCATTTATTAATTTATAAAAATTATTTTTAAATATTTAAAAAGGATTTTTAAAATGAAAAAAATTATTATTATACTCGCTTCAAGAATCGGTTCTACTAGACTTCCTCAAAAGGCGTTAAAACCTATGGCAAATTGCGATTCTATGCTCGAACTTATTATAAAAAGATTAAGAAGTTCAAAAAAAGCAAGCGACATTGTAGTGGCGACAGAAGAAAAATCATACAATGCATTTAAAAATATTTTTGAAAAACTTAAATGCAATTATTTTATCGGAAGCGAAATTAATGTTTTAGATAGATATACAAAAGCGGCTCAAAAATTCGGAGGCGACATTATAGTGCGTGCGACAGGAGATAATCCTCTCGTCAGTATAAAAGCTTTGGATTCTATAGCGGATTATCATATAAAAAATAATGCGGATTTGAGTTATTACGATTTGCTTCCTTATGGCAGCGGAGTCGAAGTTATAAATTATGACGCTTTAAAATATGCGAACGATAATTCAAAAGATGCTTTCGAACATGAACATATTACGCAATTTCATTACAGAAACGCCGATAAATTTAAAATAGAAAAACCGAAAGTAAGCGAAGAATTTGCCATGCCCGAATTAAGAACTACGGTAGATACGATTGAAGATTATAAAAATATTTGTGCTTTATTTGAAAAATATAATAACGATATTTATATAGACATCGATACTATTATAAAAGATATAAGAAAAAATGAATAATTATTATATATATATAGTTTTATGCGAAAAAGATTCTTTTTATACGGGCATTACCAAAGATTTGATAAAAAGATTTAATAGTCATAAAAATGGAAAAGGCGCTCGTTATACTAAGATTAATAAACCTTTAAAATATTTATCCGTTTGGGAGACGGAAAATATTAACTCGGCTTTAAAAATAGAATATTATATAAAAACAAAACCTAAAAAAATCAAAATTTTATTTATAGAAGATAATAAATTGTTGTCAAAATATTTTAATAAAGATAAAAACGAAAATCTAAAAATTAAAAGTATGAATAAAAATAAATTGAATAAAATAAACGAAATTCTTAAAAACGAACGATAAAATAATAAAAAACAATAATAAATATAAAAATGCAATATAATATTGAAGAATAAAAATAAACCGCTTTTGTGGGATGAACAAAGCGGCTTATTACAAATATAGTAATTGGGGGGTAGTCCAATCAACTATATATATTATCGTATTAGCGTTTGTTAAACTTTAATTTATAATTTTATAACGGAATATTTTTGACAATAATTTACTTGAATATAAACAAAAAATATTGTATAATATAGCATAAAAAATTAAATTAATAGGAGTATATTTTATGAATAACGATATATTGGCGGCTATTCAGATAATGTTAATAGGAATGGGCGTTGTCGTTCTATTTTTAATTATATTGGTTTACGCTATGAAATTGGTAAGCGTGGTTGTGGCTCAAATAGATAAAATAATGCCTCAAAAAGAAGAAACCGTTTCCGCAGTTCCCGTTCAATCGGCAAGCGGAGATAAAATGACGGCTATAGCCATAGCTTTGGCTCATATACATAGCGATAAAAAATAGGAATAAAAAATAGATATATAGAAGTAAATAGAATATAAACAATAATAAAGTTTTAATTTTAAGGAGAAATTAAATAATGTCAAAAAAAGAAATTAAATTTATGATAACGGCGTTTAGAGACGGCTTTCAATCCGTTTACGGAGCGCGAGTTTTATCTAAAGATTTTATGCCCGCAGTCGAAGCTTTCGTAAATGCCGGAGTTAAATATTTCGAATCGGGCGGCGGAGCTACATTCCAAAGCGCTTTTTTCTATAATAACGAAAACGCTTTCGATGTAATGGATTCTTTTAGAAAAACGGTAGGTCCCGATGTGGATTTGCAAACTTTAGCGAGAGGCGTCAATGTTGTTGGACTAGAATCGCAGCCTAGAGAGATGATTAAATTGCATGCGGATTTATTCAAAAAACATGGCGTAACTACAATTAGAAATTTTGACGCTTTAAATGATGTTAATAATTTGATTTATAGCGGAAAATGTATAAAAGAAGCAGGACTCAAACATCAGGTTTGCGTTACTATGATGGCTCTTCCTCCGGGATGTAAAGGCGCTCATGATGCCGAATTCTATTCAAAAGTATTAAAACAGATTATAGACAATGTGGAATACGATTCTGTATGTTTTAAGGACGCTTCAGGCACTACCACTCCTCAAGTAGTTTACGATACGGTTAAAGAAGCGAGAAAATTACTTGGTAGCGATATTCGTATTCAAGTTCA
Source organism: uncultured Brachyspira sp. (assembly GCA_964604385.1). Classification (GTDB taxonomy): domain Bacteria; phylum Spirochaetota; class Brachyspiria; order Brachyspirales; family Brachyspiraceae; genus Brachyspira. The sequence continues at coordinate 3,634 of CAZRYV010000045.1, read as the reverse complement.
TAGCCATGAAACTGCCGGAATAGGAGCATTGCAATATAGAGCGGCTATAGAAGCGGGAGCGGATTATATAGATTTGTCTTTAGCACCTGTATCGGGTGGAACATGTCAAACAGATTTAATAGTTATGTGGCATGCTTTAAGAGGAACGGATTATTATTTTGATATAGATATTGATAAAATAAGAGACGCCGAAGAGGTATTTAAAGATTGTATGAAAGATTACTTTATGCCTCCCGAAAGCAGAACGGTAGAGCCGATGATTCCTTTTGCCCCAATGCCCGGCGGAGCTTTAACGGCAAACACTCAAATGATGCGTGATATTAATGTTATGAACAGATTCCCGGAAGTTATTAAAGCTATGACTGAAGTAGTAGAAAAGGGCGGATTTGGAACTTCTGTAACTCCAGTCTCTCAATTCTATTTTCAGCAGGCTTTCAATAATGTAATGCAAGGAAATTGGAAAAAAATAGCGGACGGATACGGTAAAATGGTATTGGGTTATTTTGGAAAAACTCCGACTACTCCCGATGCCGAAATAGTTAAAATCGCAAGCGAGCAATTAGGATTAGAACCTACAACCGAACTTGCTATGGATATAGACGATAAAAATCCTAAAAAAGGCAGAAAAGCCGCCGAACAGTCTCTTAGAGACGCGGGAATTACCGATTTGTCCGATGAAAATGTGTTTATTGCGGCCGCTTGTAAAGAAAAAGGAATTCAATTCTTAAAAGGCGAAGCTAAATTAGGAATAAGAAAGAATGCGGGCGAAGGCGTTAAACCTACGGGAAATGAAGTGACGGTAACTGTCGGAGGTTTAAGTTATGGAATAAAAATTGAAAACGGCAAGGCTATAGTGGACGGCGTAAGCTACGATTATACGATTAAAGATGGCATAATTCAAAACGCATCCGCTAATACTCAATCCGCTTCAAGTAGCGCAGCGACTCCCGTAACGGCAGGCTTGCCCGGAACAGTTATAAAAATAGTTTCCCCTGTCGGAACTCAAGTTTCGGATGGAACTACGATATTGATTGTGGAAGCTATGAAGATGGAAGTTGAAATAAAATCTTCGGTTTCGGGTTCGGTTAAAGAGATTAAAGTTAAACCGGGCGATTCGATTGTAGCGGGACAAGAATTGGCTATAGTCGGTTAATTTAAGCGTGTATATTTTATATTTTAGTTGGTAAAGGAGAAAACACAAATGAAAAAAATATTTTTTGTATTTACGCTTATATTTATAACCGCTTCGGTTTTATTGTCTCAAGAAAATGCAATCGATAATTCTACCGAAAATAGTTCGGAAAATTCAAATATAATAGGCATAATAGAAAATACGGAAGAGAAAAACGATACTAATAATTCTTCGGAAAAATTAGATATGAAAGAATCGATTATTTCGCTCTTAAGAAATACGGCTTTCGGAGGATTTTTCCATAAAAGCGAAAAGGATATAGCGGAAGAAAAAATGAAAGAAGCGCAAAGCATTAAGGAAAAATACGAGATAAAATTGCATGATATGGAAATAAAATCGGTTCCTTTATGGCAGAATCTTATAATGATTTTTGTAGGATTGGTTTTGATATATTTGGCTATAGCTAAAGGTTTCGAGCCTCTGCTTTTGATTCCAATCGGTATGGGCGGAATACTTGCAAATATACCCGTTGCGAATATTGCGGCTATTCCCGTAGTTCATGTTATCAATAATATTCCCGTTACTTTAAGCGCTGGGGGATTTTTGGGACAGGTTTATACTTTCGGTATAGAAGCGGGTTTATTTCCGTTATTTATATTTATGGGAGTCGGCGCTATGACTGATTTCGGTCCTCTAATCGCAAATCCTAAAACCGCTTTACTTGGAGCCGCCGCTCAAATAGGAATATTCGGAACTTTGCTCGGCGCTATGGTTTTGTCGGCTTATGTTCCCGTTATAACTTTTACATTAAAAGACGCCGCTTCAATCGGCATAATTGGAGGAGCTGACGGTCCTACGGCAATATTTACGGCTTCAAAATTAAGTCCGAGTTTGCTTGGCGCAATAGCTGTCGCCGCATATTCTTATATGGCTTTAGTTCCTATAATACAACCTCCTATAATGAAACTTTTAACCACCGAAGAAGAGCGAAAAATAGAGATGAAACAACTTCGTCCCGTAAGTAAAAGAGAAAAGATTATTTTTCCTCTTACGGTTATTATATTAATCGCTTTGCTTTTGCCTGACGCAGCGCCTCTTATAGGAGCTTTGATGTTCGGCAATTTAATTAGAGAATCGGGAGTTACGGAAAGGCTTTCAAAAACCGCTCAAAATGAATTTATAAATATAGTAACTATTCTTTTGGGTTTGTCCGTTGGAAGCAAATTGGCCGCCGATAAATTTTTACGATTTGAAACTTTGGGAATATTGATTTTGGGACTCGTGGCTTTCTCTATGGGAACCGCCGGAGGAGTTTTACTTGCCAAATTGATGAATCTTGTTAGTAAAGACAAAATTAATCCGCTTATAGGTTCGGCTGGAGTATCTGCCGTTCCAATGGCTGCGAGAGTTTCAAATAAAGTCGGACAAGAGGCAAATCCTCATAATTTCCTTTTGATGCATGCGATGGGGCCAAATGTATCGGGAGTTATAGGTTCTGCTGTAGCCGCAGGCGTTTTGCTTGCCATATTAGGATAGATTTATTAATTAGAAAAAATTATATCATAGAATTATATAATAGAAAATAAATAAAATGCCGTTGGTCGCGGCGAAGGAGAAAAAATGACTACAATAATTAAAAAATATAACGATGCGAGAGTATATTTGATTAACGATGCAAGTATAGCTCAAAAAATAGCGCTTTCTATACTTTTTGCCGTTATTTTGGCTGTAGCGTCTCAAATAAAAATATTTCTTTCTTTCACGCCCGTTCCGTTAAATCTTGGAACATTTGCCGTATGTATGGCTGGTATGACTTTAGGCGGTTTCTGGGGATTCATATCGGTTGCAATATATATGTTGGCTGCAGCCGTTGGGCTTCCCGTTATCGCAAATTCTAGTTTTTTGGGAGCAACTACGGGATATATAGTAGGCTATGCAATTTGTGCTTTGGTTTTGGGAAAATATACGGAAAAAGGCAATATAAAAAAAGACAATTTTATAAAAACATCAGCCGTTTTATTTATATTCCAAATAGGAATTATTCATATATTCGGTATGATAGGATTATATATATGGTCCTCTGCCATAGGTTCTCCATATACTCTTACGGAAGTTGTAATGAAAGGAACCGTTCCGTTTTTACTTGGCGACAGTATAAAAGCTATGATTCTTTCATTATCGATGGGTTTTATACTTAAAAAATAGCAAGTTTATAAAGTTTATAAAATTAAACATTATATAGTAAAAAAGAGTTCGTAGAAATTACGGACTCTTTTTATTTTTTACACAAACTCTATATTCTAATCTCCCCGCTAAATGCCTGCTTTAACATCGATTTTTTAAGTAACGATAAATTCTTTATATTCTCATTATTTAAATTCTCCACTTTCTCCATAACCTCAAATCTTTCTTCCAATATTGAAACTATTTCTTTTTGAACTTCTAACGGCGGTATTCTTATTATAGTTTTTGCTAAATATTGATAATGTCTTGAATAACCTT
>CAZRYV010000044.1:13417-14020 GCA_964604385.1 uncultured Brachyspira sp. | reverse complement strand
TCGGGTTATTAATGCAAAAGTTAATCCCGTTTTACTTGCTATATAACTCATACCTACAGATATAATACTTAAAAATAAATTTCCTAATATAATTATTATAATTATATCTTTTATAGTTAGTATATTAACTTATTCCTCCGCCAGCTATCATACTTGTAACTACAAAAACATAGCCTGTCCATACCATCATTATACTAATAACGCTTTTTTTATTTTTTTCTGGCACAGCCTGTCTTTCAAAATCATTATATTGCATTTAAATATCCTTGTATATATATTAATATATAATTAAGTATATAAATTAAACAATAAAAAGTCAAGGAAAAACTAAAAATTTTTTATATTTTTATATATAAAATACAAAAATTATTTGACTTTTAAAAATTATATGTTATAATAGCATTATAATGAAATTAAAGGAGTTTATTTATGGGTGAAGGTATTATAATAGTAATTGTAATTATATATCTAATAGCAATGATTTTAATAGGTATATTTTCAAGTAAGAAAATAAACTATAGTCAGGATTTTGCGTTATCTGGAAGAAATTTAGGTCCCGTGATTATAGCTGGGACTTTAGCTGCTACTAATATTGTTGGAGTA
>CAZRYV010000044.1:10177-13407 GCA_964604385.1 uncultured Brachyspira sp. | reverse complement strand
ATATATTATAAATTATTTTAATCGTTTAATTTTAACTTATTAAAAGGAGAGGTATTCTGGATTTTGCGTTTGTTGGAATAAATTTAGGTCCCTTGCTTCTAGCTGGGACTTAGCTTCTACTAATATTGGTGGATGAAATTCTTTGGGATTAGCAGAACAAGATTTTGGAAAATGGGGTTTTTCGGCAGTTTGGTATGTTATAAAAGCTTCCACTGCATTTTTGGTATTAGCTTTTGTAGCTCAAAAATTCAGAAAATCTATGGTTACTACCGTTTCCGAATATTTTTTAAAACGGTATGGTAAAGCCAATGCTTTAGTCACTTCAATAATTATGGGACTTCCTATGATTGGTATAACTGCTGCTCAAATAATAGCGTCTGCAAGTATATTAACGGTTATGACGGGTTGGAATTATAATTTATCTGTTATAATAGTTACAGTTGTTATTACATTTTATTCTTGTATGGGAGGACTTTGGGGAGTAGCTTTTACTGACCTTATACAAGGTTCATTAGTTTTTATTGGAACTTTGATTGCAATACCTTTTTCATTAAAATATGCGGGAGGTTTTCAACATGTTATGGAAAATCTTACCGATGCTCAAAAGTCTCTTACAGCTGGGATGGGATTTCCGACTATAATATCTTTAACTATAATGTATATAGCCTCATATTCTGTTGGACCAGAAATAAGTCAAAGATTTTTTTCTGCAAAAGACGCTAAAAGCCTTATGATAGGCTCTTTAGTAGGTGGAATGATGTGCATATTATATTCATCTTTTCCTGCAATAATTGGTTTAATAGCTTCAAGCGTAGTAAAAGATGGTCTTTTAACTTCAGAATTATTGACTTCCGAAGGAACAAGGTATATACTTCCCGTTCTTGCTTTGAATACTATGCCGCCTATTGTAGTTGGATTATTATTTTCTGCTTTAATATCTGCTACAATGTCTTCAGCAGATTCTGATATGTTAGCTGTATCCGTCATAGCTACAAATGATATATATAAAAATTATATAAATAAAAATGCAACTGATAAACAATTACTTATGGTAAGCAGAATTTCAATAATTGTAGTAGGACTAATATCTATGTTTATAGCATTTAAAGCGACTAATTTAATATCGATATTAATGTTTTCGTTTAGTTTGAGAGCGGCCGGAGTTTTCATACCTTATTTATTTGGTAATTACACTAAAAAGAAATTATCTGCGGTAGCAAGTATGGGTTCTCTTATAGCTGGAAGCGTTGTTACTATATTTTTCCAATATAATAAAAATATTAATTTATTTGGAGTTGATCCTATAATACCAGGTATAGTTATGAGTTTGGTAGTATTTCTTATACTTTCTGCTATTATACAGCCAAAAGTCAACTAAAATAAAAATGGTAGATTAAATTAGTTTTATTTACGATTAATTTTATAATATAAGAATAAAAAAGAATTATAACAAATAACCGCTATGCTAACAACACAGCGGTTAAAAATATTTTTCGTTAATCTTTTATATATAAAGAAGCATTTTTTCCAGCTTGTCTTCCAAATATTATTATATCGGCTACCGCATTCCCGCCCAGTCTATTAGCTCCATGCACTCCTCCGGTAACTTCTCCGGCAGCGTATAAACCGGGAATAATATTTCCGTCTTTTGATATTACTTCAGCGTTAGTATTTATCTTTATTCCGCCCATAGTATGATGAACCGCCGGAGATATTTTCACTGCATAGTAAGGTGCTTCTTCCAATGTCCAATCCATAGCTTGAGTTCTGTTAAAATCGCTGTCTTTTTTTATTTTAGCATTTTCATTCCATTTATTCATAGAAAATATAAAATTATTTGTTGGAATATCTAATTTTTTGGCAAGTTCTTCATAAGTATTTCCTTCTACCACTATTCCAAGTTTAACCATTCCCTCTACGGTTTGCATATTTTTTCTTAAATTATTATCAAATATAATATAAGCATATTTGCCTTTCTGTTCCAAAACCGCAGCAGAAACCACATCTCTAGTTCCCATTTCATCACAGAATCTATTTCCATCCTGATTTATGAGTATAGCTCCTCTGCCTCTTAAACCTTCCGTTACAAGTTCGCTTTTTGATTGTTCTACAGTTGGATGGATTTGTATTTCTTTCATATCTACTAAATCCGCCCCTACTTTTTCAGCCATAAATATTCCGTCTCCTGTTCCGCCCGGATGTCCGGTAGTTATAAAGCCTTTTAATTCCGGTCTATATTTTGTATATAATTCTTCATTTGCGCTGAATCCTCCAGTGGCTATTATAACCGCTTTTGCATTTATAGTCATTTTTCCATTTGGAGTTTCCGCTATAACACCCGATGCTTTTCCATTTGTCATAAGAATTTCTAACGCTTTAGTTTCCGTATATATTTTTATTCCTTTAGGTTCTAGTTGTTTTTGAAGTCCTGCTATTATATATTTTCCAGCATCTCCTCCTCCTGCCGGAGCATGCATTCTAGGTCTGCTTGCTCCTCCACTTGATACTACTTGAGATAACTTTATATCCATACTATCTAACCATTCTATAGTTTCAGCAGAATGCTGAGCCAAATATGAAACCAATTCTATATCATTAATATTTTTACCGCCTTTCATGGTATCATCTATAAATCTTTGAATCGAATCGTCTATGCCTTGTGCTTTTTGATATTTAGTCCCTACTGCATTAAGTCCTCCTTTCGCTCTAACTGTGTTTCCGCCTAGATATACCATTTTTTCTATTAGCGTTACATCCGCTCCGCTCTCTCTTGCGCTTAAAGCTGCGCTCATACCGGCTCCGCCAGAACCTATAACCACAATGTCAGTATCTATAGTTATGTCTTCTTTTTCAATGGAATCTTTTCCAGCAGATTTTATTTCTCCAGCTTGAGACAAAGCCATAGTAATTGCTACTATAGTTCCAGCGGTAGTTCTAGTCGCTCCGCTAACCGTATCTACTCCAGCTATAGTATTTTTTCTTATAGTATTTTCTATAACTTTTTGAACCGCTCTGTCAGAAAATTCGCTGTCGATTTTTTCAAGAACTTCTATTTTTTCAATTTTGTTGTCATTAATGGTAACGGCAACTTTTATGGGTCCCTGATGTCCTTGCGCTTCGCCTTCATAAACTCCAGATTTCCATTCAATTTTTGAACCGCAATTGCATATTAATATAATTGCAATCATTGATAATAAGTGTAGTTTTCGCATAGCTTAACTCCTTAAAAT
>CAZRYV010000044.1:0-10077 GCA_964604385.1 uncultured Brachyspira sp. | reverse complement strand
TAATTGCAATCATTGATAATAAGTGTAGTTTTCGCATAGCTTAACTCCTTAAAATATATTTTTATAATAAGCGTTTAAAGAATAAACACAAATTGACATTGAAATAATATAAAACAACAATTTATTAAACTGTAAACATAATAAATAAAAAAGTTTAAAATGCAAACTGAACTGCTACTATATAATTTTATTAAACCCATCTTGCATGTTCCTATATATTATACATTAAGTATAGTATATAATTTAAAAATAGTCAAGGGCTTTTATAAAAATTTTTATTTAAATATAAGAATTTAAAAAATATTATTTTAAAAACAAACTAACCGCTTCGTCTTTAGCTATATTAACCGCATCGACTACGCTCGAGCTTGAAATTGTGGCGCCACTTATCGCCGCTATCTCTCCTTCTTTTGCTTCTTCAGGTTTTATTCCTTTTACAACGGAAAGAGGAGTTATCGAGCTTTGCTCTTTAAATTGTTCTCTAAAAGAATTTTCAACTATTTTTGCTCCAAGTCCCGGAGTTTCGGCTTGTTCTGTAATAACTATTCCCGTAATCATTGTGGCATCTTCATTAAAACCTACTAAAACTTTATTTTCCCCGTTATATCCGTTTGCCGAAGAGATAATCGCATAACCGGCTACTGAACCGTCTTCTTTTTTTCCTATATAATAAATAAAAGTAGAATTTTCGGTTAAAGGACCTTCCACAGTATCTGAACCTACTATAACCGTTTTGACTCCTTCCAATACCGTTTTTTCATTATTCGCTAAAATATCTTTTTCAAAAGAGGAAAATACAAACGAAAGTAAAAAACCCGATATTAACGCCGTGATTGTAACCGAAATAACCGCTTTATAACTAACTTCTTTTTTCATTATTGTTTTCCTCCTTCATTATTTTCTTTTTGAAGTTTTTGAATATTAATAGCCTCTTTTTTACCGAAAGGCATAGGACGAGTAAGCATCGATATTAAAGGCATAAACATATTTCCTATTAATATCGAATACATCGTATATTCGGGCGAAGAACCGAAAGCTCTCAATATAGCAAGAACCAAACCTATTAATAATGCGTATATCCAAGCGCCAAGGGGACTCGTAGGACAGGTAACCATATCGGTAGCCATAAAGAAAGCTCCCAAACAAAAACCTCCCGCCAAAACTTGATATATAGGCGAAGCAAATTTTCCCGGCATAGCCAAATTTAATAATCCGCTCACTATAAATAGAGATATAAACATTCCAAGCGGTATTCTCCAATTAATAGTTTTAGTAATTAAAAGAAATATTCCTCCTATAAGTAAGAGTAAAAATGAAGTTTCTCCTATCGCTCCTCCCGTGCTTCCTAAAAGCATTTGAAGATAATAATGAGATTCAAATTTTATCTGTTCTATTAACGAAGAATTTATATCGCTAGCATAAGTAAATTTCATAAAAGTTAATGGCGTAGCTTGAGTTAAAGCTTCTACTGCATCCGAAGTTTGAGTAGCGCCAGAAACCGTAAAATTAAGATTTTGAAGTATATTCTCAAAAATACCTAAAAACGGAACTCTTTCGGGAACGGGATACATAGTCATTTGAGCCGGAAAAGCTACTTGTAAAAAAGCCCTTCCTACTAAAGCCGGATTAAATACATTAGAACCCAAACCGCCGAAAACCTCTTTTGCAAATACTATAGCGATAACTCCGCCGATAACTACCATAGTAACCGTAGCTGTAGACGGTAAAGTCATAACTAAAAGTAATGCCGTGATTACCGATGCATAATCGGGAAGTAAAGGTTTTTTTCTTACTTTTTTAACTATTATAGTGCATAATACACAAGTTATAACCGAAGCCAAATATAAAATTATAACTCTATAACCAAATAAAATAACGCTATAAATAATAGCGGGCAAAAGAGCTATAATAACTCTTAACATTATTTTTTGTGTCGTATCTCCGTCTTTTATATGAGGAGAAGATTCGGTGTAAAAATTCATAATTATCTCCTTAATATCTTCTTAATAAATCTTTACCGTATCTAATCCATTGAACCAATGGAATTTTCGAAGGACATATATAAGAACAGCATCCGCATTCAAAACATGTCGCTATATCCAAACTATTTAATCTTTCGCTTATTTTAGCTTTAGCCGTATGAGCAATTTCCGTAGGAGAAAGTTTGAGAGGACAAACTTCCGAACATCTTCCGCATTTTATACAAGGATATTCTACTTCTTTTGGCATTTTATCCTTATCGAAAAATAATAGAGAATTTGTCCCTTTATTTACGCATTGCTCCAAACTCGGAACGCTCATTCCCATCATAGGACCGCCCGCTAATATAAGCACATTTTCCGCCGTTAATCCTCCGCAATTATCGACTATAGTTGATATTGGAGTTCCGAGCGGAATCCATAGATTTTTATGTTCTTTTATTGCATCGCCCGAAATTGTAACTATTCTTTCCATAAGCGGTTTATCTTTTGCAACCGATTCGTATATTGCATATAAAGTAGCCACATTAACTACCAAAACATTAACATCCATTGGCAATTTTCCTACAGGAACTACTCTGCCCGTTGCGGCGTCAATCAGCATTTTTTCTGCGCCTTGAGGATATCTTAATCTCAAAGCCATAACTTCTACATTATAATCTTTTGCAATTTTTGACATTTCTTCTATAGCGATTGGTTTGTTTGCCTCTATTCCTATAATCGTTTTTTTAACTGAAGGGATGATTTTTCTTAAAATTTCAATTCCCTTAAATAAATCAGCAGTATTTTCAAGCATTAATCTATAATCGCTAGTAATATAAGGTTCGCATTCTACTCCGTTTATTATCAAAGTATCGCATACGCCTTTAGCCGCTCCGTCTACTTTAACATTTGCAGGAAAAGTTGCGCCTCCCATACCCACTATGCCGGCTTTTTTGATTTTATCCGACATCTCTTCTGCCGATAAAGACATAAAATTTGATTTTTCCGAATATGGCAAATTATACGCATTTGGTTCTACATTTATAAGCAAAGCGTTAGCTCCTCTTCCCAAAGGTTGCGGAGCTATTTCTACCGATGCCACCGAACCACTTACCGAAGAAGAAACATTTCCTGAAACATATCCGTTTGCCTCTCCTATAATTTCGCCTCTTTCTACTTTGTCGCCTTTATTTTTTAAGAGTTTAGCGGGAGCTCCTATATGTTGAGCCATAGATATTAAGACGCTTTTTGGAAGATTTTCCATATTTGACGAAGCTATATTAGCCGTGTCTTTATTATCATGAGGATGCACGCCGCCAAAACGAAATTTACCTAATTTCATAATATAGTCCTTCATTTAAAATTGTTTATCGTTCTTTTTTATACCAATGCTTAAGCAATAGGCAAATGCCAAAAAAGAACTAAAAAAGCGGAAATAATTGCATGCAAAAATTAATATTTTCCATATTAAATTTTATAATATGGAAACAACGGCGAGCGCTTTCGTATAACCGCTTCCATAACCGCATAAAGCTACTTTACTATTATTTTTTATGCTTCCGTCTTCCAAAGCCATAGAAAATGCAACGCCCACCGAAGCGCTTAAAGAAGAATGAGCGTCTATCATTTTTGAATATACTTTATCTTTATCAACCGACAAACCATTTATAAAATTATTATGAGATTCTTTATTAAAATATGACGGTATGTAAAAATCCGATTCTATATTATTTTTTGATAGAGTTTCTTTTACATATAAAGCCGCATTTTTCGATTCTTCTTCAAATATTTTATTATCTTTTATATATATAAAATGTTCTTTATTAATTATTCCTTCTTTAGTATAAGGTTTTGCAGAACCGCCCATTGGTATATAACAATTTTCAAGATTTTCTCCGTTTGTATCGGAATCTATGAAATCTATTTGAATATTTGATTTTTCACTTGTAACCAAAGCTACAACGCTCGCATCATCAAATCTGTCCGTGTCGTCACTGATATAAAAAGATTCTGATGCAACAGCCAATATATTTTTATATCTTTTACTTTCAACAAAAGCATAAGCGAGTCTTAAAGCCGATATAAAGCCCGTAAAATCGCTTTCGATATCGAAACAAAAAGCATTTTTAGCGTTTAATTTGCCTCCCAACATACAGGCTGTAGAAGGATAAACATAATCTTTTGTTGTGGTTGCGCAGATTATTGCGTCTATATCGAGAGTATTCATACCTTTGATAGCATCTTTTATAGGTTCCAACACCAAATCGGATGCAGGTATGCGAGTTTTTTCTTTTTTATAAGAATGTTTGCAAGATTTTATATATACCATTAAAAATTTCCTTTTATAATTTCATAAAATTTTGTTAATTAAAAAATTCTTCTCTTTACTCCAGAATCATAAAGTTCTTTAGCTATTTTTTCATTAATTTTAGAATCTAAAAAATTATACATATTCAAAACGGCATTTTTTACTCCGTTTCCGCCCGTTTTTCCATGCCCTACGAAAGCGCCTCCGTTTAATCCCAAAAGTATAGCCGAACCTACCGAATCGGAACTCATTTGATTTGTTAAACTATTAAAAACAGGTTTCATCATAAGTCCGCCCATAATACTTATTGGATTTTTTTTAATTTCCTTTTTAAGCAAACTAACCATAAGAGAAGCTGTGCCTTCCATAGTTTTTAATACTAAATTTCCGCTAAATCCATCCGAAATCACAACATCAGCCGAATCTGATTTTAATACATCGTTTGGTTCGATATTTCCGACAAAGTTAATTTTTTTCATTTTTTCAAGTCTTTCAAAGAATTTTTTTGTATCGGCGTTTCCTTTGCTGCTTTCTTCACCGATATTCAAAAGCGCCACTCTCGGATTATTAATTTTTAAAAATCTTTTTGCAAAAACTCTGCCCATAACGGCAAATTGCGCTATATAATCGGGAGTGCAATCAACATTCGCTCCCATATCCATCATACAGAATTCTCCGCTTATTTTTGGAAGAATGGACACCAAAGGAGGACGCATTACTCCTTTAATTCTTCCTATTTCGGTTAAAGCAGCCGCCAAAGTTGCTCCCGTATTGCCCGGAGAGAAAAAACCTTCCGCCTCTTTATTTGAAACTAAACGAGCGGCTACAAGAACGGAAGCGTGTTTTTTATGTTTTATACCAACCGCCGGACTTTCGTTCATATCTATAATTTGATTGGTATGTTTTATATATATTCTGTTTTTATCGTATTTTAATTTCGATAACGCTCTTGAAATATTCTTTTCTCCGCCGACTAATATTAAATTTATATCATCGTTTAATGATAAAGATTTGATAGCGCCGCCTACCAATTCTTCTATAGGTTTTTCGCCGCTTGCAACATCTATAGCTAAATTCATTAAAACTCCCGAATACTTATTTATTATCCTTCGTTTTGAGATTTAGGAGACTTTATAACTCTATCTTTATAAAAACCGCATTCCGGACAAATTCTATGAGGCATTCTCTCCGCTCCGCATTGAGGACATATAGACAAAGAACCTAAAAATCTTTTTTCATTAACGGCTTTTCTCGACCTTGTTTTTGATTTCGATTTTCTATGCTTTGGAACAGCCATTTATTAACTCCTTAAAAATTTATTATAAATTTATTCGTTATTAAAAACAATTATTTGATTATGATACTATAACAACCCTTATTTGTCAATATATTATTAACTATGGATTTTACTATTATTTTTTCTATTAAAATAAATATATGATAATTTGCTTAAAGGTTTAATAAAGGTTTGATAAAACGAAAAAAATAATTTATACTAATTAAAATTGATGATTTTTACTACGGATTTATTTTTAATTTGTTTTTGGATTAGTATTTATGGAAGATACTTTTTTCAAGCCTGAAAAAGAAGATAATACAAAATTAACTCCCATGATGAAGCAATATAGAGAAATAAAAGACAGATATTCGGACAGTATTTTGCTTTTTCGCATGGGAGATTTTTACGAAGCTTTTTTTGAAGACGCTAAAAAAATTTCTGAAATATTAAGAGTCACTCTAACCAAAAGAGCGAATGTTCCAATGGCGGGAGTTCCTTATCATTCTATAGACGGTTATTTATCGAGGCTTGTAAAAGAGGGAGTGAAAGTTGCGATTTGCGAACAGCTCGAAGACCCGAAAACCGCTAAAGGAATAGTAAAGAGAGATGTGACTCAAGTAATAACTCCGGGAACAATATCTGAAAATAAATATTTGGAATCTAAAAGCAATAATTATTTGGCTTCTATTATGGTTTCAAAAAGCGAGAAAAAAGTCGCTATATCGATATGCGATGTTTCTACGGGAGAGCTTTATATTACCGAAATGGAAAACGAAAATTTAAAAGAGCTTACGGATGAAGTTGCGGAAGATATTATAAGATTTTCTCCGAAAGAAATAATGACTATAGAATCGGTAAAAGAAAGCGAAATAATAAAGGAAATTCAAAAAAGATTTTCAAAAATATTTTACAGTAGCGCTGCGGATTATACGGCTGAATATTCTTACGCTTATAAAACTCTTACGAATCATTTTAAAACTTTGTCGTTAAAAAGTTTTGGAATCGAAGAAAAACCTTTGTTAATATCTTTGCTCGGTTCTACGATTCATTATATAAGCGAACTTCAAAAAAATTCTTTGGAACATATATCGGATATTAAAATTTATGACAAAAAAAATTCCATGACTTTAGATTATGCTACAATATCTAGTTTGGAAATACTTGAAACGATAAGAAACGACAATAAAAAAATGACTCTGTTCGACACAATAGACAGAACAAAAACTTCTATGGGAGCGAGATATTTGAAAAGAATTATAATAGAGCCTTTGATTAATATGGAAGAGATAAATAAAAGATTAGACAATGTTGAATTTTTTTATAAAGATGCAAAATTAATGTATAAAATAATCGATTTACTTTCGGACATAGGAGATATAGAAAGGCTTTCTTCAAAATTAGCTTTAGGAAGAATAAATCCAAAAGAATTGGTAGCGTTAAAAAGATTTCTAAATTTATCTTTGGAGGCGATTACCGAACTTGCGATTAACGGTTTTGAGGAAGCAAATTTTGAAGAGATTAACGATATAAAACTGATAACCGATTTGATAGAACAGGCAATATTAGAAGAGCCTAAAACTGTAATTAACGAAGGAGATATAATAAAAGACGATTATAACGAGCGATTAAAAAAATATAACGAGGCTAAAAGAGAGGGTAGAAATTGGATAAGCGAATTAGAAGGAAATTATAAACTCGATACGGGAATAAACAGTTTGAAAATAAGATATAATAATGTTATCGGATATTATATAGAAGTGACAAAACCGAATGTTTCGGCAGTTCCAAAAGATTTTATAAAACGACAAACTTTAATCGGAAGCGAAAGATTTACCACAAGCAAATTAATGGAATACGAAAAAATAATAAACGAGGCGAACGAAAAGAGCTGCGCTTTGGAATTTGAAATATTTGCGGAGATAAAAAATAAAGTTAATAATTATTTAACCTCAATATTAAAAACTGCAAAAATAATATCCGTAATCGATGTTTATACTGCTCTTGCGTCTTTGGCAAAAGAAGACAATTATACCAAACCTATAATGACTAATGACGGAATCATAGACATAAAGGAAGGAAGGCATCCTGTAGTCGAAGCGAATTTGGTTAACGAAAGTTTTATTCCGAACGATGCCTATTTGGATAATAATAAAGAACATTTGCTTATAATAACGGGACCGAATATGAGCGGGAAAAGCACTTATTTAAGACAAACCGCTTTAATAGTTTTGCTTGCTCAAATAGGCTCTTTTGTTCCTGCGGCGAGCGCAAAAATATCAATAGTCGACAGAATATTTACGAGAGTTGGGGCGAGCGACAATATAGCGAGAGGAGAAAGCACTTTTTTAGTGGAGATGAACGAAACGGCTTATATTTTAAATCATTGCACAAATAAGAGTTTAATCATTATGGACGAAATAGGACGAGGCACTTCGACTTATGACGGGCTTTCAATCGCTTGGGCTATAGTCGAGTATTTAGTTAGTGAGGAGAATAAAAAATCCAAAACTCTTTTTGCAACTCATTATCATGAACTCACTATGCTTGAAGATTTGGACGGAGTAAAAAATTATAAAGTGTCGGTTGAAGAATATAAGGATGAAATTATTTTTATGAAAAAAGTAGTTGAAGGTTCGGCAGAATCGAGTTATGGAATATATGCGGCTAAAATAGCGGGAGCGCCGAATAAAGTCATAAGAAGGGCTTCGGAGATATTAAAAAAATTGGAAAACGAGGCGAGCGTTCAATTTGATAATATAGAATTAAAAAAATCTTCCGAAATATTGCCTTTATATAATAATGGTAATAACGAAGAAATTATAAAGGAAAGCGAAATAGAAAAAGAAATTAAAGATTTGAATATTAATGACATTACACCGATTGACGCCATTAATTTAATAAACAAATGGAAAAACATTTTTAAAAAATAATTTAATCGATTTTACTTTTTTACTCTTTGACAAAAATATATATTATATTATAATTAATAATCAATTTAAAATTAAGAGAGGTAAAATTATGATAAATAAAACTATGAGTATAGGAGAGATAATTCAAATATTTCCCGATTCCGTTGAAATAATGATGAGTCATGGACTTCACTGCGTCGGCTGTCATGTGGCAAGCTGGGAAAGTTTGGAAGAAGGTTGTCGCGGACATGGAATGAGCGACGATAAAATAGAAGTTCTTGTCGAAGAAATTAACGAGAAATGCGGTAAATAGTTACTCTTATAAATTAAAAGAAGAAGCTTTATAATTTTTTAAATATCGTAAGGATTATAAAGCTTCTTTGATATTTTGGACTTTGTATTATACTTGCTTGTTTATTAAAGCGGATAATTTCCTGTTAACAGAATGTTCTTTTCCTTTATTGTTATATCCAACTTTTTTGCTGCTATATAAAACTTCTTTCATTTCTCCGAAAAATCCCAAAGCTTCTTCGAATAATTTTGGAGATAATTTATTTAAATGTTTTAACCTAGCGATTAAAGTTACAAGTTCCAAACGCATAGCCGATATTTTGGAGGTTTTATTTAACGGAATTCTTCTTATTATATCCGATAATGTTGCAGTTTCTGACAAATGAGGAAATTTATTTAAAATTATCAAATCTATAATACTCTCTCTCATTTTTCTTAATTCGTTAGCTTCGTTCATTTTATCGTTTTGATGTTCGCAATATAAATGAACATCCTGCAATCTTGTATTTATAATAGAATTTACTTTTTTTTCTTCGTCTTCTAATATTATTTTGTAAACTTCTATCTCTTTTGAAAGAAGTATTTCGATTTTAGTAAGCTCTTCGTATAAATTAAACATAAAATACCGTCCTTAATATATTTTTAATATATCTATAATTTATTATCGATAATTATTGAAATTACTTTACATAATTTTTTTATTTTGGAACATTCTATTTGACAAAAATTAAATAATGTTAAAAATGATTTTTGAGGATGTAAAATGCAACTAAAAATACTTATAATAGCGTTGTTTTTAGTAGTCTCTATCATTCTTTTTTCTAGCTTTGAATTTGAGCTTTTGCCAAAATTAGAAATAGTAGGCAGTTGGACGGATTTAACTAAAACAGTATGGAAGCTAAAAATCGATTAAAAAAGGGGTTGCCTATTTAATTAGACAATCCCTTTTTATATTTTATGTAATATACTTTTAAATTTATTATTGTAGCAAATTTACTTTTACTCTCTCCAAAGGCAATCCGTTTGCATCTTTGGCGTCCGTATCCTTCAAAATTTTTATGCTTCCGTCAACCAATTTTTGATAAATATTATCATAATCGGCTTGAGTAAATTTTGTAAATTTTGAAGTTTCCATTGGAAGTCCTATGCCATGAACTTTAGCGTCTAAAACCACAGACTGTCCACCGGGAAAATTATCTTTGTAAAATTCGTCTACAGCGTTATAAACCGATTCGTCTATCATTTTCATTGCAGAAGTTAAAACTGAAGTAGACTCTCCGCTTTGGTCAACATCGACTCCGATTACCAAACCGTTATTTTGTTCCGCAG
>CAZRYV010000043.1:4500-14022 GCA_964604385.1 uncultured Brachyspira sp. | reverse complement strand
CGCAATGACGAATTCTATTTTCTTAACAACAATGTGGCTTTTCCTAAAGGACGCCATTGGCGAGTAATCCAATTCAGAATTCGTTAACTTTCATAATAACAATGTGGCTTTTCCTAAAGGACGCCATTGGCGAGCCCATTGTGTGCATTTACAAATAGGACACAAGGGGTTGAAACCCCTTGTTATTAAGAATTTGGAATTTTATTTTGTATGGATGCTTCGTTTCACTCGCAATGACGATTTAAATAAACTTTGCAATGACGGTAAATAAAAACCGTAATAACAATTTACGATAATGAACTTTCCGCAGAAAATATAACATTAAAGCGAAGAAATTTTTATAAAAAACTCTAAAATTTGTATCAAATGTAGTATTTAAGTGGAAAATCATTATTAATTCGTGCCAAAAATACACTTTTAGCTAAAAAACTGCTTGACGATTTTTTTTTTTTTCTTATCTTAAGGATAGAGATGTTGATGATATAAAAATTAATATTAATCAATGTCTTTAAGAAAATTATATTTTATAGGAGGATGAGTTATGAAGAGACTCACAATTTTATTAATGGCTGTCTGCGTTTTCGCGGCAATCGGTTGTCAAAATAAGATAACAAATAATGTATCCAAAGCAGAAAGTGCGGCAATGTTATCAATAGCTGATGCTGGCGGACAAATTGACACAAGCCTAGAAGGAAGAGCTGTTTTTTTAAGCACGCCAGATTATAATGGAGTATTCGCTACGGAAGCGGGAACTGTAGGCTACAAAATCAAAGATTCTAAAATCTATTTTGTAGCGAAAAAAGACGAACATCAAGAAACTTGGACGGATATTACAGATACTATCGCCGGTGTTAACAGAGATTTTAACAAACTAGAATATATTAATCCTGCAAGCGGTTTGCGAGAAACTCTTACTTTCGATGGTTTCGGTTATTATTCTTATGATGGCAGTGGAACGCCACAATATTATAAGAAACACGATTATTTGGAAAAATATGCGGGAACTTGGAATATTACTAGCGGTGATTATAAAAAAGTAGTGATTTTCGATGATGGTTGTATAACTAGATACAGTAGAAATACTGATACTTGGGGAACATTGACAACTAGAACTATCCTTGACGGAAATGTTTTAAAATTTGATAATAGAGATAGTATGGTATTCAATGCGGATGGAACTGCCACATACAAATCAAGAAATGGCGGAAACTTTACAGCAACCAAATAATTTTAAGGAGGCATAATTATGACTATGAAGAAAATTTTAATAATATTTTTAAGTTTAATGCTAGCGGTAAGTTGTTCAAGCAAACTTGACCCTACAGACCTCGAACAATCCGAAGAAGGTATAGGCGGTGGCGGACAATTAAACGATTTTGGAAACGGAGAGTTGATTGAAAACGGAAAAACAGATTCAAGCTCAATATCCGCTTTTATAAACCAATATGTCGGCATATATTATGTTGACGGACAGGTAAAATATAAACTTAAAGACGGAAAGCTTTTTGAGATTACGGGCAATGAGTTTAGCGAAATTAAAAATGGAATAACTGTAGGTGGAAACAAAATGCAAATAAGTAATCACGGAAAGAGCGGAACAATAGAGGTTTTGAACTTCGCAAATAACGGATTGAGTTCATATTCTTCTTTTATCCTTGTAAAAAGCGATACCGTTGATACTTCTATGACTAAAGTTGGAACGATTGGTTCTTTGGCTCAATATAAGGGAACTTACAAAGAATTTAGCGGCGGTAATTTCTTATCCATAGGCGATAATGGAGATATATACTTCAAAAAATCTGTAAGTTCAGCTGGCGTTTATATGCAAGGTAACGATTTGGTTATAGTAGATAATCAAAATAAAATTGTTATAAAGTTAAAAGACAAAGTTTATAGAAAATATGCAAGAAGTGGCGATGCCGACTCTACAGTATATTCATGCTCTAAAACTACCGACTTTATAGAAAGTTTGGAAAAAATAAAATATCAAGGCGGAAATGTAAAAGTAGAATTTAATCACTTCCAATTTACTAGCGATGATAATAAAGGACCAAGAGATTATATTGGAGGAATTCAGTTAAATACAGGCAATTTTAGACATATATTGACTAAAAATGCCGTATTGAAAGGAAATACTCTTACGGTTTTTGAAAGCAAATATAAGATAAGATTTACTTTGACTATAAACGGCGATACGGCTACTTATAAAGGAGATACTACTATAACATTAAATAAAATTAAATAGGCTAGCTAAAAACTAAATTAAAGGAGGCTATATTAATTAAATTTATAGTAAAAATCATATAATATTTATCATTAGTTTGCGGGGGCTTTTTCAAGCCCCTTTTTTTATTCCGTTAAATAGTCCGAAAAATATTTAATTGTTTTTTATAATTATTAAATTTAAATATTATTGAATATTAGGCTTGATTATAACAATGGGCTTATAAAAAATATAAGCCCATCATAATAGTGTTAGGAGTCTGATAATAATGAATAATTACTTTTACTTAATCATATATTAAAACCTAATTAAAAACAATAGGTAAAATAAAAAATATTAAAAAAATATTAAAAAAATACAAGATAAAATATAAAAATTCATATTTACAAAATTGACAAAATAAGTTATCATAATATAGTTTACATAATTCTAATATTGTTGCGGTAAGGTTTTGTATGAATTGTCCTATAAATTATTCTGCAAATTATTCTAATTGTTCTATAAGAGAAGCGAATATTGAAGACGCTAAAAATGTTATAGAATATATAAAAAATGTTTCCGATGAAACCGATTTTTTAATTTGCGGTTCTAACGAAAGATATTTTAGCGTAAAGAAAGAAAAAGAATTCTTGCAAAATATCCAAAATTCCGTTTTTGAAAAAATGTTTTTATGCGAGATTGACAATAATATAGCGGGTATATGCAGTATAGAGGGAATAAATAAAATCAGAATAAAGCATAGAGTTGAACTTGCGATTACGGTTTTAAAAAAATATTGGGGAAATAAAATTGGAGAAAAATTAATTGATTATGCGATTGATTATTGCAAACTCAATTCGATAAAAAAGATAGAATTAACGGTTAGAATCGACAATGAAAGAGCGTTAAAATTATATAAAAAATTTAATTTTGAAATAGAAGGCGAGATAAAAAATTTTATTTTTTTAAATGGAAATTACTATAATTGTTATTTTATGGGGCTTTTGCTGTAATATAATACAGTGAAATAAACCATTTTTTATAATATTTTTTAAAATTAAGTTAACATAATACTTGACTTTTTTTAATAATATGTTAACTTTGATTTTACTATATTTAAAGAGTCGGGATAACCAAAACTATGAGAAAAATTTTTACAACTATTTTAATATTAAGTTTATTTGTTGGAAATACTGTTTACGCTCAAATGCCGATACCAGCAATAGATTTAAATATTACTCAAGCGCAGTCTCCTCAACAGGTTAGCTTGGGACTTCAAATATTGTTTTTGCTTACCATATTGTCTTTATCTCCTTCGATAATAATAATGACAACAAGCTTTATAAGAGTTTCAATAGTTTTGAATTTCGTTCAACGAGCTTTGTCTTTGCAAGAAACTCCGCCGAGAGCTTTAATTATGGGATTATCTTTATTTTTGACATTTTTTATAATGATGCCGACTCTCACTCAAATAAATAGAGAAGCTTTGCAACCTTATTTAAACGGTTCTATCGGAGTAAACGATTTATACTGAAGAGGAATTACGACTTTAAGAATGTTTATGTTTAATTCTTTAAGAGGCGAAAACGGAATGAAGAGTCTTGATTTATTTTTAAGCATAAGCGATACAAATATAAGATTAAGGGAAATTCAAACTGTGGAAGATTTAGATAAAATTCCCACTATGGTTGTGATTCCCGCTTTTATAATAAACGAACTTACAATTGCTTTTAAAATGGGAATTTATTTATTTATACCGTTTATAGTTATAGATTTGGTTGTCGCTTCTATTTTGATGGCTATGGGTATGATAATGTTGCCGCCTATTATGATATCTTTGCCTCTTAAGATTATTTTATTTGTGGCGGTTGACGGTTGGAAACTGCTGATACTTCAATTGGTGCAGAGTTTTAGATAATTTTTAATAATAAAAAATTTAATAAAGAATTTGATAAAGATTTTTAATAATAAAGAAAAAAAGAAAAGTTGAAAAAAGGATTTTGTTATGAGCGATACTTCGATAATTAATTTGGTTCAAGGGACTTTGTGGACATTTATGATGTTAGCGGCTCCCATACTTGGAGTTTCGATATTAGTCGGTTTGATTATTTCAATACTTCAGGCGACTACGAGCATTCAGGAACAGACTTTAACATTCGTTCCAAAAATGATTGCTATGCTTGCGGTTATATATTTTTTAGCTTCTTGGATGTTAAATTATATAAGCGGTTTTACGGTTAGATTATTCAGCATTCTACCGACTATAGCGAGATAAAGATTAAATATTAGGGATTAAATAGGATTTAAGATAATGGATAATTTTGTTAATTTCTTTCAGATTTACCTGCTCATTATGGTTAGATTTACGGCTATACTTATGGTAGCTCCTTTATTTTCTTCTAATGTGATTCCTAATACGATTAAAATTGGACTTGCCTTTGTGGCGACTGCGGCGATATTTCCGTTAATTGCCGACACTTCCATTCAAGCGGCATCCACTTTTTTAGGATATTTTTTGAGCTTATTAAATGAGGCTCTTATAGGAATATTAATAGGATTTTTAATGTCGATTATATTTGCAGCTTATCAGGTTATGGCAAACCTTTTTGAAATTCAGATGGGATTCGGCGTATCGGAAACCGTTGACCCAATATCTCAAGTTAATGTTCCCGTTTTAGGACAGCTTCAATCTTTGGTTGTTATATTGATTTTTATAGCGATAGACGGACAGAATTGGGTTATAAGGACTTTATATTATAGTTTCGAGGCTTTGCCCGTTTTAAGCGAGGCTTCAAAATCCGTATTCGTTTCTTCGTTTCAGGGAGTTATAGACAGAATGATTTATTATATGAGTTCTTTATTTTCTGTGGCTCTTTCTCTCGCTTTACCGATAATGCTCACTTTATTTTTATTGTCTATTAGTTTGGGATTACTAGCTAAAGCGGCTCCTCAAATGAATATATTAATGTTAGGTTTTCCTATGCAAATAGCTGTCGGAGTAATCGCCTATTATATGCTTATTCCCGCTTTGGTGTCAAATTTTATGAAGATACTTGAAACGACTATATCGGATGTCAATCATATAATAACTTTCCTATCGGGAGGAGTGGTATGAGAGACTATATAATATTTAAATTTATTAAATTTATTTTTGAGATTTTAATTAAATTTAAAGCTCGTTTATACAGAAAATATCTTCGTTTAACGGGTAAGGGTTTCGTTTTAACTTTATTTGCCTCTCCCGAAGACGAGGGAAGAACAGAATTGCCTACCGAAAGGAAAAAGAGAAGAGCGAGAGAAGAAGAAGGACGCGTAGTAAATTCCGTAGAAATAAATCAAACTTTGGTATTGGCTATAACAATAGGATTGATATTTATATTGGCAGGATATTTAACGCATACCGTAGGACAGTTTTTTATTGAAATTATGAATAAAATTTCGGATGCGGATAATACCATGAACTTAAACGCATTGCCGGATATTTTCTTAAGTATAATTTTTTTAATAACCAAAACTGCGGGAATAATTTTATTTGCGGCGTTAATAGTGGGAGTCGGAATAAATTTGGCTCAAACGAGATTCTTATTTACCACAAAAAAATTAAAGCCTAATTTTAAAAGAATAGCTCCGACTTGGTCTAATTTTAAAGAGAGAGTTTTTGTCTCTCCTCAAAATTTAATGAATCTTGCCAAAATACTTTTTAAAATGATTATCATAGCTTTTCTTACTTTTACGATTATAAACGGAAAACGAAACGAATTATTTAATATGATTAACATGGAATTATCTCAAGCGATGCAGGTATTTTTCTTTATAGTTTTGGAAATGCTTGCAAAAGTCGTTATATTTTTAATAATAGTTTCTATATTCGATTATTTCTTTCAAAGAAGACAGCATATAAAAAGTTTGAAAATGACAAAGCATGAAATGAAAGAAGAGTTTAAAGAGATGGAAGGCGACCCTTTGGTAAAAAGCAAATTGCAAGAGATGGCGAGAAATATCGTAAGCAGAACTATGCTTAAATCCGTTCCCGAAGCGGATGTTATAATAACAAACCCGACTCACTTTGCAGTCGCTTTAAAATATAATAACGGTGATTATGCGCCTACGGTAACCTCGAAAGGAGCGGACAATATAGCTTTAAAAATAAAAGAAATAGCTAAAGAAAACGATGTCGAAATAGTAGAAAATAAACCTTTGGCTCGGGAATTATATTATAATGTCGACATAGGCGAATATATACCGGAAAAACTTTTTTATGTCGTATCTAAAATACTCGGCGAAGTATATAGAATACGCGATGAAAAAATATCGAGAGCCGTATAGGAGATAAAAAATGGCAGAGATGAACGCTAAATCTATTTTGGATTCAATCAAGATTCCAAGTAATATTGGCAGACATACCGATGTTATGTTCGCTATTGGCGCAGTTATGGTTATCATGATGTTAATCATACCTTTGCCTACTATGATTTTGGATTTATTATTGGTGGTAAATATAGTTATTTCACTTTTAATACTCCTTATGGTTTTGAGTATAAAAAGCGCAAACGATTTTAGCGTATTTCCTTCTGTATTGCTTATTATGACGGCTTTCAGACTCGCTTTAAATGTTTCCACTACGAGAGCGATTTTATCACAAGGAGCGGCTTTCGATGGCAGAGTTATAACGGCTTTTGCAAATTTCGTGGTTTCGGGAAATGTCATTGTCGGAGTAGTAATATTTATAATTCTTACTATAGTTCAGTTAATAGTTATTACAAAGGGAGCTACGAGAGTTGCGGAAGTTTCTGCAAGATTCGCATTAGACAGCATGCCTTCAAAAATGATGGCTGTAGAAAGCGAACTTCAGGCGGGAGCTATTGACGATAAAGAGGCGGAAGAAAAAAGAAAAAAAATAAGAGGAGAAAGCGATTTTTACGGCACTATGGACGGCGCTTCAAAATTCGTTCAAGGAGACGCCATAGCGGGCGTGATTATTACAGTAATAAATATAGTCGGCGGACTCATAATAGGTATGACTATGAGAGGCGAACCTTTTAATCAAGCTGTCGATGTATATACTCGTTTTACTATAGGAGACGGTTTGGTAAGTCAGATACCTGCTTTCTTTATGAGTTTTGCAACGGGACTTTTGGTAACGAGAAGCAGCAGCGAAGATAATTTGTCTACTCAAATTGCAGTTCAAGTATTTGCCAAACCTAAAAATTTATTTATAGGTTCGGGATTCGCTTTCTTTTTAATGCTTTTGCCCGGATTCCCAAAATTGGCTTTATTCATTATATCTTTGGCTTTATTTTTTGCGGGATATGCGTTGAAAAAAGAACAGAAAGAACTTGGAATTAACGAAGATAGAATTAAAGCGGAACCGCCCGAACAAACGCAACAGGGACCTTTGGATGTCACTCCTCTTCTTAAAGTGGAAAAAGTTGAACTTTCCGTTGGAACTTCTTTAATCCCTTTGGCTTTGGAAGCGGAAGGCGGAGATTTAATAAACAGAATAAGTCGCGTCCGTAGAGAATTGGCTTTGGAGCTTGGTTTGGCAGTCCCTCCCGTTCGCATAGTCGACAATCAGGCTATAGAACCTGACGAATATACCATAAGTATTAACGGAGTAGAAATGGCTAAAAATTTCGTTAGACCTACTATGTTGCTTGCTTTGAATTCGGAGTCTAAAGAAAAACCTACGGAAGAAGCGGAACAGGTAAGGGAACCTGCATTTGGTTTGCCCGCTTATTGGATTAAAGTTGACGACAGGCATGCTGCGGAAGATAAAAAATTTACTCTTTTTGAACCAAGCACGGTTATAGCGACTCATTTTAGCGAAGTAATCAAGAAAAATGCAAATCTTATTATCGGCAGAGAGGAAGTTCAGGCGATGCTCGATAGAATTAAAGACGAAAATAAAGAACTCGTATCCGAAATATTGGCTGCAAAACCTCATAACGAAAGCCCACGCGGATATATACAAAAAGTTTTGCAGAATCTTTTGCAAGAGGAAGTGCCTATTAAAAATAATATCGCTATACTTGAAGGAATCGCCGATGCAATATCCGTTATGGGTAGCGAAAACGCCACCGAACTTGTCAGAAGCAGACTCGCTCCTCAAATATCTCAAATGATTTCGGATTCAGATAAAAATATAAGAGTGATAACTTTTAGTCAACAATTGCAAAATAATATAGCACAAAATCTAGTCAATACGGGAAATTTGCAAGGCTCTCAAATGATAGCTATGGGATTTGAAAGTATGCAGGCTTTGATTAAAAATATTAAGGATGCCGTAAAATTAACAAACGAATCGGGAATAGCCGAAATAATATTTTTAGCTTCGCCTTTAATAAGAAAACCTTTATATCAATTTATAGCGAAGAATATAGGAAAATATAAAGTCGTTTCTACGGCTGAAATTATGCAAGGTTATAATGTTCAAGCTGTGGCGAGCATTAAATAGAAATAAAATAGATTAAAAAATATAGATAACGGAGAAAATTATGAAGACTATTAAAATTTTTGGAAAGAATAGGGAACAAGTTGAAAAAATAGCTAGAGACAAATACGGCGAAAGCTATTTTATAATCAGCATAAGGGAATTAAAAAGAAAAACCATTTTTGGAATTATAAAAAAAGAATTTGAAGTTTCTATCGGCGTTTTAGAACAAAATTAATTATAAAGGGAGTTAATCATGGCAGTAGATATACGAGAGGTTAGAGGCAAAACCAAAACAGAGGCTATAGCGAAAGCAACTGTAGAACATGGCAATAATTTTATGCTTTTGGGAGAAAAAGAGGAAAAAGTCGGAGGATTTTTAGGATTTGGCAAGAAAACCGAATGGGTAATTAGAATAATGCTTCGAGATTCCATTTACAACAGAAAAGTCGAAAGCGTAAATTCATCGAATACATTAAAAGAAGAAGTTGCAGACAATTACGAAGATAAACTTATAAGCGATGGAAAAGAATTAAATAAACATAAATACACTACCGAAACGATAGACGGCAGTGAAATGGGCGAGAGAATAGTAAGTATGATTAAAGCCTTAAAAGAGGCTAAATTGAACGCTAAAGACGAAAGCGCTGTTAGAGTATCCGCAAAACAAAATGCTGAAAATAATTTAACTTTATATCCCGATATTCAAATGAATAGTTCCGTAAATAATTCTATAAATAACTCTATTGAAAAAAGCGTTAACGAAAAAAGTATTAACGAGAGAATTTTAGACGAAAAACTTGCAAGCGAAAGAATCGAGAACTTTAATAGTTTTAACAATAATTATAATAACAATAATTTGAATAATAAGACAAAAAATAATAATTTA
>CAZRYV010000043.1:0-4400 GCA_964604385.1 uncultured Brachyspira sp. | reverse complement strand
TAACAATAATTATAATAACAATAATTTGAATAATAAGACAAAAAATAATAATTTAAATAATTTTACTCCCATACCGACTTTTAATAACTCTTATAACTCCTCTTTATTTGGAAATTCGGCATTAAGAGATGGCGGTTATATTTCTAAAAATTCTATGAATTCTTCTATAAATTCTATAGACGAAAATGTCAAGAAGATGGTTCAAGCTCAAGTGAAGGATATAGTAAAGGAATATTTTGAAAATAATGTCCCTAACTTCAGCAGAAACGATAATAATTTTAATAATAGTTATAATAATAATTATTTAAACAATAAAAAATATTCTTATTATAACGGTGGCAATCGTTATGAAACGGAAAGAAATTTTATAAACGAAGTAAGCGATAACGGAGAGAATATCGGTTATGACGAAAATATAGAAAATAGCGAATTTAATAACGACAATATGGACGCTATGGAAGAGAGCTTTAATTATTTGAGGGGGCGAGAATTCCCAGAAGAAGTATTGATTGATTTAAGGGAATATTTATTAACTTCGAGCAACGCTAGATTTTTTCAATCGAAAGAAATTATAAGAGAAGAAATTGAAAAATATTTTTTAAACAAATTAATCTTATCGGACGGAATAAATATAGGAGTTAAAAAGAAAATAATAGTTTTTGTAGGACCTACGGGAGTCGGCAAAACTACCACCATACCGAAAATAGCGGCGCAGTATATAAAATCAGGAAGAAAAGTTTCGTTTGTCACTATAGATAATTATAGAATAGCGGCGGTTGACCAGCTTCAAAGATATGCGAGTATTTTAAAAGTTCCGTTTACAAGCGCCAGCAATCCAGAGGCTTTAAGGGCGGAGATAAGAAAAATGGATAATTCTTCGCTGCTCTTTATCGACACTATGGGACGCTCTCCAAAAGGGACGGACGATATAATTTCTATGTCAAAATATTTCAGCACAGTCGGTAGATTCGATATGGATATTCAACTAGTTATGAGTTCTACCGCAAAATATAAGGATGCGGTTAAAATATTAGACGCTTTTAAACCTTCCAATTATAAGGGAATAATACTTACTAAAGTTGACGAAACGGATTATTTGGCTTCTTCGGTTTGCGCCATAAGTAAAACTAAAACTCCGATAACTTATGTGACGCATGGGCAGGGAGTTCCAAAAGATATTTCTACCGCAAAAAAATACGGAAAAAATATAATAGAAAGTTTATACGGAAATTTAAAATAATTTAGAAAATTTAGGATTGATAAAGATATTATGAAAGACCAAGCTGACGAATTAAGAAAAATGATGGGCGTAAAAGATAAGCGCCCTCAAAGGATTATAAGCATAGCCAGTGGTAAAGGTGGAGTTGGCAAAACCAATATAGCCGTTAATTTGGCGATAGCTTTAAATGAGTTGGGGCAAAATGTTCTTTTGATAGACGCCGATTTGGGACTCGGAAATGTTAATGTTATATTGGGAAATATGCCCGAATATAATTTATACCATGTCATAAAAGGCGTTAAAAAGATGCATGAGATAGTGGTGGATACGGAATACGGAATACGGTATATAGCCGGAGCTTCGGGATTTTCTTCTTTGGCTAATTTGTCGGGCAGGGGACTTAATAAATTAATTAATAGCATGGATTCATTAAACGATGCGGATATTATTATAATCGATACGGGAGCGGGCATTTCCGACCAAGTGGCATATTTTTGGCTTTCTTCGGACGAGAGCATAATTGTGACGACGCCAGAACCTACATCCGTATTGGACGCTTTTTCAGTCGTTAAAGTTATTGCAAGCGAAGATGCAAAAGCCGACATAAAAATCGTAGTTAATAGAGTTACGAAACCGTCTCAAGCTAAAGTGGTTAGCGACAATATTATAAGCGCTAGCAAGAATTATCTTAATATGAATGTTCAATATTTAGGATATGTATTCGAAGATAAAACGATTCCCTATTCGGTTTCTCAACAATTTCCTTTTTATCAATACGATAATAAATGTCAGGCTTCTATGTCTATATATAATATTGCAAAAAAAATAGCGGATATGGAATATAACGATAGCAGAGATACAAAAGGTTTATCAGGTTTTATGGAAACTTTATCGCGTTTTCTTATAAAAAATAGCAATTAGGAGCGATTATGGATAATATAGTTAATAAATTAAAAAGTTATTTTACTTCCAATTTTGGAAAATTAGCTCTGTTTATAGCTTCTTTGTCTTTTTTGGCGACTTTGATTCTTTCGGTTATATTAAAAAACAGAATAGACATTTCTATTTTAAAAGGGCTTATTTCTTCGGTAATAACGATATTGATATTATATGCTTTAAGCATAGCGTTAAAAAAATATTTGGCGGATATAATAGAATCTTCGAATATTGAAACCATTACGGACGATTCTTTAGACAATACTTTAGGCAACAATTTGCAAGAAGATACCGATAATTTGCAGGCTTCCAATTTGCATTCGGACGAAGGCGATATTTTGGGAGAATCTAAAATTGAAAATAGTTCCGCTCCCATACTTGACGATATTCCCGCTCCTAAAGAAACTCTTAAAAGCGATTTTAATATTGATAAAAATAATAAAGTAGATTATCATAATTTAAGGGGCGATATAGGAGATATTATATTAGGCAATTCATCTTATAGCGGTTCTTCGGATATTCCCATGACGGGAGAATATTTTACCAGCGATAAAAAAGTGAACGAAAGAGCTATGGAAAGAGAAGTTATGGATAACCCCGATAAAGCCGCCGCAGCCGTAAGAACTGTGCTTGCAAAAGATAAAGGAACGGATAAAAAAGAAAGTTAAATTATTTTTGATAAAAGTTAAAGTTAATAAATTAAATTTTATAAATATAATAAAAAATAAATATAGAGTGGTTAATTGTGAAAAAGAATAAAAAAGAAATATTACCGAATATCACGGACGAGAACGAACAGGAATATTGGGTAGAGTTTAAAAAGACTTCGTCTCCTCATATAAGGGAGGCTATGATAATCAAATACGCTCCTTTGGTAAAATACGCAGCCGCTAGAATTCATACGGGAAATATTAAAGGCGTGGATTTTGAGGATTTGGTTGGCTTTGGTTCTTTTGGACTTTTGGACGCTATAGACAGATACGACCCGAATAGAGATATAAAATTTAAAACTTACGCTCTTACGAGAATACAAGGCTCTATATATGACGAACTTAGAAAAATAGATGTTTTGCCTAGGTCGGTTCGTAAAGGGATAAAGGATATACAGGAAGTAACTGAAGTATTAGAATTAAAATTAAAAAGGAAAGCGCAGCCTCAAGAAATCGCCGATATACTCGGAATTCCTTTGGCAAAATATAATGAAATAATGGGATATAATATACAAGCGTCTACTACTTCTTTAAGCGAAGTTTGGTATTTGGGCGACGATTCGGATGAGATATCCATTATAGACACATTAAAATCAAGCTATAAAAATAATCCCGAATATCAGGCGGAAAGAGACGAGGTTCAAAAAGAGATAGTAAAGGCTTTGAAAAATCTTCCTCAAAACGAGCAAGAGGTGTTGATATTATATTATTGGGAAGAATTGACTTTAAAAGAAATTGGCAAGGTATTGTCAGTATCGGAAAGCAGAGTATCGCAGATTCATACAAAGGCAATACAGGGTTTGCGTTATAGTCTTCAAGAAATAAAAAAATCTTTATTATGATATAGGATATTTTATGAACGATAATGATTTGCCGAATATTACGGACGAGAACGAACAGGAATATTGGATAGAGTTTAAAAAGACTTCGTCTCCTCGTATAAGAGAGGCTATAGTAATTAAATACGCTCCTTTGGTAAAACATGTTGCAGGTAGAATACCCATAAAAATTAAGGTAGTTGAGTTTGGAGATTTGGTAGGTTTTGGTTCTATTGGACTTTTAGATGCTATAGATAAATATAATCCGAATAAATGTATAAAATTTAAAACTTATGCTCATACGAGAATACAGGGAGCGATATATGACGAACTTAGAAAAATAGACGATTTGCCGAGGTCAGTTCGTCAGGAATGGAAATTATTAGAAAAAGCAAGGGAAATATTGGAAGTTAAATTACAAAGAGCGGCGCAACCTAAAGAAATAGCGAATACGGTTGGTATAACTTTAGCTAAATATAATGAAATAATGAGATATATTTGGCAAACTACAGGCACGACTTCTATAGACGAAGACCATTATGATGAAGACGGAAATGCAATTTTGCTTAAAGATAAGTTAAAAGCTAGTTCTAAAATGAACCCTGATTATTTAGCCGAAAAAGAGGAAATTCAAAAAGAGATAATAAATGTTTTGAAAAAACTTACTCCTAAAGAGCAAGAGGTATTGATATTATATTACTATGAAGGAATGACTTT
>CAZRYV010000042.1:0-14183 GCA_964604385.1 uncultured Brachyspira sp. | reverse complement strand
TAACGGGCGAGGCTTCGGCTTCGTCCGTTATTTTTTAACTAAATAATCAAATATTCTGTTCTTTTTTGTCGTCAAAAAAGAACTACGCTTACAGCGGGCAGTAGCCAAAAACCGTTCCTTTTTTGACGCTGTCCGCCTTTGGCGTATAAAAAAAGGAAACAAAAAAACAACTCCGTCTATAATTTGTTAACTTTTTTAATAACAAGGGGTTTCAACCCCTTGTGTGCTTTTACAATTTTGCGTCCTTCTGAATTGTTAACACAATGGGCTAAAGCCACATTGTTATCATGTTTTTTTGCGTCTTTCTGAATTTGCCACAATGGGCTTCCCACAGGGACGCAGAGCGAAAGCCTCATTGTTGTTAAGGTTGGATTGTTCCGCCTCATTTCATTCGTCTCGCAATGACAAAAAGTAGTCCGTCATTGCGAACAAAGTGAAGCAATCCATACAAAAATAAAATTCTATTTGTTTGGATAGCTTTGACAAAGCTTTGTAATGATGAATTTATTTAGATTTTTTTATTAAATGCTTGACAAAATTTATAAAAATACTATACTATATAATATGGGTTAATTATCTAAATGAGGGTAGGGGTAATTAAATATGATTAATAAAAAATTCCATAAATTTACATACTATAATTTTGTTTATAGAAAATTATATTTTTTATTTAGATAACTTAATCGGAGAAAAGTAAAATCTCTGTTTGGTTATAAATATTTTAAATTTAAGGAGTAATTTATGTCTTATATGAAAACAAAAAAAATTCTATGGTTAATAGTAATTGCTATTATAATATCGTTTATCGCTTTGGCATGCAAAAAGAGACCGACAAACGCTGCTAATCTTTCCGTTATAGAGGAAGCTGGACAAACTCCGTCGCCCGAAAAAAAATTAACGATTGATTCTAGCAAAGGTTTAAGTCAATTTGAAGGTTTATCTTTTAAATCTGGCGTTTATAAAAGAAAAAATGGAGATTATTCAAAATCAATATATTTTTATGCCGATGTAAAAGTAGATTCTAAATCTAAACCTTATATAAGCATAATATCAAAAGATGAGGAAGAAAATATTGTAGAAGACCAAGGCGAATTCTATCCTATTTCCAACGAAACGGGAGCGGTTTATAATTTAACTGGCGCTAAATACGGTGGAAAAATTACCGCCGAAGTAACTTTTACGGAAGATGGTTATTTGCATATAAAATTTAATCATTACAGTTCCGTGATTATCTGTTCGTTAATTGGAAAAACGGAAACGGAAGTAGAGGAGAAAAAATTTGGCATTGATTTTTCTAAAGATTTAAGTCAATTTGAAGGTTTCTCTTTCAAATCGGGCGGATATATAAGAGATGGAGGCTATGTATATTATTATGCCGATGTAAAAGTAGACTCTCAATCCAAACCTTATATAAGCATGATAAAAAAAGATTCCGCTGGAAACATCGTGGAAGACCAAGGCGAATTCTATCCTATTTCCAACGAAACGGGAGCGGTTTATAATTTGAAGGGCGTTAAAAACAATGGAAAAATTACAGCCAAAGTAACTTTTATAGCTATAGAAGAGAGTTATGATGGTTATTTGAATATAAAATTTAATAATTACAGCGACAGTATTGTATATTCGTTAATTAAATGATAATAAAAATTTATAAATAATAAAGACATCGTATTTAATGCGGTGTCTTTTTTATATTGATTATTTTTGCATTAACCTAACAATTCTATATATAATTGATATATATAATTAATATATAAAAAAAGATTGCCCCGTAAAATACGGGACAACCATTAAATTTAGAATTAAATATGAAAATTTTTCGATTTTCGCCTTAATTTATATTATTATTTTTATCATTTTAAGGTTTTCATATCTATAACATATCTGAATTTTGCTTTTCCTGTGGTTAATTTTTCATAAGCTTCGTCTATTTGATTTGCGGATATTATCTCCGTTTCGGGATATATTTTATGTTTTAGAGAAAAATCAAGCATCTCTTGAGTTTCTTTTATTCCGCCTATTAATGAACCGTAAACTTTTTTACCCGCAGAAAAAACTAATCTTGTAAGGTTTATCGATTGTTTAACTTCGGAAGGAGGAAGTCCAACTATAGCCAATTCCCCGCCGTATTTCAACAAATCTATATAATCGTTTACATCGTATCCCGTAGGAATTGTAGAAACGATTAAATCAAAACGAACTTTAACTCCTTTTGCGGAAGTAAACAAATCTTTTGCTCCCATTTCTAAAGCGTCTTTTTTCTTATTTTCATTTCGAGCAAATACATAAACATCCGCCCCCATTTGAATGGCATATTTTACAGCCATAGAACCGAGTCCTCCAAAACCTGCAACTCCCACAACATCGCCTTTTTTAACTCCCGTAAATTTTAAAGGAGAATAAGTTGTAATTCCTGCGCAAAGTAATGGAGCCACTTTATCGAGCGGAGCGTCTTTCGGAACGGTTATTGCAAATTTTTCGCTGACTACTATATTATTGGAATAACCTCCATAAGTTACTTCGTCGTTATGAAAGTAATCTTTAGCGTTATAAGTCGCAACCATTCCTCTTTCGCAGAATTGTTCATGACTTATTTTACAAGGCTCGCATTCTCCGCAGCTATTAACCATACAGCCTACGCCCGCATAATCGCCCACTTTAAATTTTGTCACCTTGCTTCCTACGGCTACGACTTTTCCCGCTATTTCATGTCCCGGAACCATAGGATAAATTCCTTCAGCCCATTCGCTTCTTGCAGAATGTATATCGCTATGACATATTCCTGCAAATAAAATTTCTATGAGAATATCGTTTTCACCCATAGAATGACGGGAAAATTCAAAAGGCTTGAAATTGTCGCTTTTGCTATTAACGGCGTATCCTTTTGCGGTTATTCTATTCCCGTTTTTCGCTTCGTTTAAATTGTTTTCTAATAACATAGATTTACTCCTTGTTAATCTAATTTTTACCTAATTCTTTAATTTTCGTTTTTATTATATCGCTATTATATCATTGGAGCTAACTCCAAAGTCAATATCAAAATCTATTTTTAATTCTTTTTTAGTTTTATTTGAGTGAGCAAATTCAAAACAATGGAAGTTATCAGTAAAATCAAAGAAATAAAAACAAATATTTGAAATCTCTCTTTATAACTTTTGCTATTTCTAAAAGAAGAAACCGAATCCATACTGTCTTTTATATCGTTAAAAATTTCTTTAAGCGAAGCGTTTGCCGATATATAACTTTTTCCTCCCGTAGAATCCGATATCAACTGCAAAGTGGCATCGTTTCTTTTTGAAATAATCGTTCTTCCCGCAACTCCCAAATCGGAAGTTATGCTCGCTCCTTCTTTAGAACCTATCCCAACTGTATATACTCTTATGTCGGTATCTTTCAATTCTTTTAATATAGTGTCAAAATATCCCGCATGGTCTTCTCCATCTGTTATAAGAATTATTGATTTTTTACTTATCGAATTTATATTAAAAGTGTTTTTTGCAGTTTGTAAAGCGTCCGCTATTCTCGTTCCCTGCAAAGTTACAGATTTTGAGCTTAAATTATCAAGTATATAAGTAAAAGTTTCCATATCTTGAGTAAACGGCGAGGCTATAAAACTCGTTCCCGCAAAACCGACTAAAGAAACGGACAAATTATCTGCACTCTTTATAAAATCTTCTATTTCCAATTTGGCTCTTCCCAATCTTGACGGATAAATATCATCCGCATCCATACTTTTAGACAAATCCAAAAGTATAGTTATCATATAGCTTTCAGTTCTTATTTTCTGCTCCATTATTCCCCATTTCGGCTGCATCAAAGCAAAAATTAAAAATCCTGCGGCGATTATTAAAAATACTGTGGAAGATATTTTTAAATCCGACATTCTTTTATAATTTTTATCTTTTTTGAAATTAAAATTTTTTATAAATATCGACATTATTTTATTTACTTTTTTACGCGACAAAACGAGTAAAATTATTAGTATTGGCAATATGGCAAATAAAAACATATAATTAAATTTTTCAAAAAACATTTATTTTAAAATATCCTTTAGAAAATCGAATTTAACATATTATAATATTATTTTTCATTTAATCAATATAAAAAACTCGTTGACTTTTATTTATATTATTGTATATTTAAGATATATAAATAAAAACTATTGATTTTAATTTATATTATTGTAAAATCAAATCTTAAAATTATAAAAGAGGTTTATAAAATGAAAAGAATTAAAGGATTTTTATTAACTGTCGCTTTGACGATAATTTTCAACATATCGGCATTTGCGGCAAGCGGTTTTGAATTTTTGGTTAATGCAAATATTGGACTTAGCATGGGCATTCCCACAAAAAGTATGAAAGAAGACGGATTAAAAAAAGGTTATGGATTTGACGGAGAAGCTACATTTCAATTCGGATATGCATTCCAAGTTAGAAACAATTTCGGCATAAGCGTTTTGGGAGAATTAGGCTACAGCATGACTTCTTACGGAATTTATGGCAAAATAAACGCCGTAGATA
Organism: uncultured Brachyspira sp.; assembly: GCA_964604385.1. Lineage (GTDB taxonomy): Bacteria > Spirochaetota > Brachyspiria > Brachyspirales > Brachyspiraceae > Brachyspira. The sequence continues at coordinate 9,660 of CAZRYV010000042.1, read as the reverse complement.
TTCTTGAAAGTATGCTTGGAGTTTCATTTGGAGATTTAGCTAATAATAAGGCGGCTAATATTTCGTTTGCTTTGGATAATACTTTCTATAATATCCAACTCGGTTTATTTCCAAAATTAAATTTCGGCGCATTTTCAATCGGCATAGGCGGTGGCGTTAAAATTCCAATATCTTGCGAATCGATGTTAACGATAGCAGGCAAAGAATTTGAAACAAAATTAACTAGAGGCGATATAGTAGATATGTTTAATCCTCCGATTTTCGGATATGTGAAAACTTCTTTAGATTATTCATTCTATATTACAGACAAAATTGCTTTTAAAATAGGATTATATTTAGGATACGATATTATGAAATTTAAAGCGAACGAAGGAAAAGACGAATACGGCGGAACATTAAATGTAGGTTTGGAATTCGGGTGGAGATTCGGTCCTATGCATAATTAATCGCAATATTAATTATATTTAAACTAAAAACGGGCGGGAAAAATCTCGTCCGTTTTTTATATTTTAACTTTATTTATATTTTGTTTTTATTATTTTTATTTTAAGAAATTTATTTTAATTGTTTTATAAATCGAATCTTTTCATTATTAAATCGATATTTCTTAAATAGTAATTATAATCAAAGCAATCGTCAATTTCTTTATCCGACAAAATTTTTTTTATATCATTGTCTTTATGAATATTATTTTTAAAATCTTCGTCATTAAGCCATTTTTTCATGGCGTTTCTTTGAACCCATAAATAAGCGTCTTTTCTTGCAATTCCTTTATTAACGAGACTTATTAAAATTCTCTGACTGAATATTAAACCTCCCGTTTTTTCCAAATTATTTTTCATATTCTGCGGATATATTAAAAGTTTGTCCACAATATCGATAAATTTATTAAGCGAATAATCGACTATAATCGTAGAATCGGGAAGTATAACTCTTTCCACCGAAGAATGACTTATATCCCTTTCATGCCAAAGCGTAATATTTTCAAGCGAAGCGAGAGCGTTTGCTCGAACGAGCCTTGCAAGTCCCGATATTCTTTCGCATGTAATCGGATTTCTTTTATGAGGCATTGCCGAAGAACCTTTTTGTTTTTCGCTGAAATATTCTTCCGCTTCCCTTAAATCTGTTCTCTGCAAATTTCTGATTTCTGTCGCAAATTTTTCCAAAGAACTTGCAACTATCGATAAACTCGTCAAATATTCTGCATGTCTGTCTCTTTGAATTATTTGAGTTGAAATTTTATCCGCTTTAAGCCCTAACTTTTTGCAAGTTAACTCTTCTATTTTAGGATTTATATTGCTATAAGTTCCTACCGCTCCCGACAATTTTCCAACCGAAACGGTTTCTTTTGCTCTCTCTATTCTTTTAATATTTCTTTCGTTTTCGTCATACCATAAAATAAATTTTAAACCCAAAGTCATAGGCTCGGCATGTATTCCATGCGTTCTTCCTATGCATAAAGTATATTTATGTTCTTTGGCTCTTTTTAATAAAACTTCCGAAAGTCTCTTCAAATCGTTTAATATTATTTCCGCAGATTTTTTCATCATAATCGCAAGCGCCGTATCTTTCACATCGCTTGAAGTAAGTCCTTTATGTATATACTCTCCGCCTTCTCCGACATTTTCCTGAACTGCCGTAACGAAAGCGATTATATCATGATTGGTTTCTTTTTCTATTTCGGCTATTCTTTCTACCGTAAACGAAGATTTTTCCTTTATATTTTTCAAAGCCTCTTTAGGAATTTCTCCCAATTCAGCCATAGCCTCGCATGCCGCTATTTCCACATCGAGCATCGTTTGAAATTCGTTTTGCAAACTCCAAAGTTCGCCCATTTCTTTTCTTGTATATCTTTTAATCATATTTTCTCCGTTTAAAAATAAAAAACTTTGATGTGAGTAAGTTTATTGTAGTAAATATACGCTTACATTTACACAATATAACAAAAATAAGAAATGTCAATATAAAATTTAATAAACAGTTATATTTCGTATTCTTTAAAATATTCAATGCTTTCAATATCTTTTTTTTCGTAATCTTTAATCGGAATTTTATTTCTTATTGCCGCATAAACCGTAGGAACGATTATAAGAGTAAAAGCGGTTGAAACTATAAGTCCTCCGAGTATAGATAACGATAAAGGCTGATACATTTCGTTGCCGCTTCCGCCTGCCAAAGCCATCGGTAAAAGTCCCAATATTGTAGTTAAAGTAGTCATAAGAACGGGACGCAATCTTCTCGCTCCCGATTCTAACGCCGCATCATCTCCGTTTATTTTTTTACTATACATAAGCCTATTCATATAATCGATTAAAACTATTCCGTTATTAACTACGATTCCTATTAAAACTATAAAACCTATGGCGCTATAAACATTCAAAGTTTGTCTTCCCAAAAATAAAGCGATTAAAGAGCCCGCAAATCCGAAAGGAACGGCAAACGCTATAACGAAAGGCGCTATAAAAGATTCGAATTGACTCGCCATTATAGAATAAACCAAAACCAAAGCGAGTATTAAAGCCTGTGAAAGCTGTCCGAAAGCTTCGTTCATATCCTCGAAATCTCCGCTGTAATTTATATTAAATCCTGATGGAATAAACACTTCGTTTTTTATTTTGTTTTGAATATCTGATATTATTTCGTTTAAAGCCCTTCCGTAGCCTGACGCCGTTATGGTAGTTATCCTTGCGCTATCTTTTCTCTCTATTTCGGTAGGTCCGTAACTTTTTTCTACAGTCGCTATAGACGATATCGGAGTTATGCCGCTCGAAGTTGGAATCATCAATCTATTTATATCGTCAATGTTTAATCTGTCGGATTCTCCCAAACGAACTTTGACATCTATATCTGTAACATCCGAACTTTCGGGAGTCATGGTAGTGGCGGTGGTTCCTGCAAAACTCGTCTTTACTATATTCGCTATCGTGTTTACATTTATTCCCATTTTAGCCGCTATCTCTCTATTGACATATATTTTTAATTCGGGATTGGAATCGTCTCGGCTTAATCTCGGCTCTCTTATTCCATCTATATCGGAAATGGCTTTTATTATATTATTCGCTATTTCGGTAGATTTTTCCAAATCGTCTCCTATAAGTTCTATTTTTATCGATTGTCCTCCGCTATCTCCTACGCCGCTTCCGATTACCGTAGTCGATACGGCGGATATATTTATTTGAGCGGGATATGAAGATAATATATTTCGGGCAATTTCCATATATTCGTTTAAAGATTTTTTTCTGCCATCGCTCTTTTCCCTTAATTGCACTCTTATTTCGGCTAAATTTTCATCCGAACCTGATTTTACGCTTGATTGCATTATGTTAAAATCTTCGCCTATCGCCATTTCTATATCTTTTTCCATTCTGCTAACGAAAGTTTGAGTTTGAGCGGATTTTGTTCCGACAGGCATCGTTATATCTATTTTAAATTGTCCTTCGTCCGTAGTTGGAAATCCCTCTTTTCCGATAAAAATAGTCCCGAATATAATTATAATAAAAGCCGATATTAAAGAAGGAATAAAAACTTTTTTCTTATTTTTTATAGAATAATTTAAAATTCTAGCGTAAAGATTTTTTATTTTATCATGAAACTTTTCATTAAAAAATTTTTCTATCGGAATCAAAGCGTTTATTTTTTTATTTGTAACCAATCTTGCGCCAAGCATAGGAACTATAGTTAAAGCTACAAATAGAGAGCCAATCATAGAAACCGTAACCGTTATGCATAAATCTTTAAATAATTGTCCCGTTTGTCCTTCGACGAATAAAAAAGGAAGAAATACGGCGATTGTGGTTAAAGTTGATGCGGTTATTGCAAGCGATACGGAAGAAGTTCCGTTTATTGCGCTCGAGTATTTTCCATAGCCTTCGTTTCTGTAATAAAATATATTTTCCAAAACTACAATCGAATTGTCTACCATCATTCCTATTCCCAAAACCAAACCCGACAAAGATATTACATTTAAAGTTACTTCCAAAAAATACATTAAAGTAAAAGTTATTATTATAGACATAGGAATCGATATCGCTATAACGGAAACCGTTTTAATATTCCATAAATAAATCATAAGAACTATTATTGCGAAAAGTCCTCCTTGCCAAGCGGCGTCCAAAACTCCTCTGATAGATTCATTAACAGTGTCGGCGCTATTAAACAATATCTGATATTCCACGCCTTCGGGCAAAGTTAAATTATTAAGATTATTTTTAACGGCTTTTGAAACATTAACGGCGTTTCCTCCCGATTCTTTATTTACCGAAACTGATACGGAAGGCGAGCCGTTTATTCTAACGATTTCCGTATCGTCAGAATAACCTTGATAAACTCTGCCAATTTCCTTTAATTTTATCGGAGTGTCGTTTGTTTTTAATAAGACTAAGGTATTTTCGATATCATCTGCGGAGTTAAACTCTCCCATAGTTCTTAAATTATAATTATAAAATACTTCGTAATTTTAGCCTCCCGATAGATTTTGATTTTCCGAAGAGAGCAAAGACACTATATCGTTAATATTAAGTCCGTAGGCATGAAGTCTATTTAAAACTATATCGACTTTCATTTCCGTTTTGAGTCCGCCGCTTATCTCCGCTCTCGCAACTCCCGAAGCTTGTTCTATTTTATTTAAAATTTGATTATCTACCAAATTATATAAAGCTCCCAAATTATCCGTTCCGAAAAAAGCTATTTCCATCATAGGCATAGTGTCTGTTGAAAATTTTAAAACCGTAGGATTCTCGGCATCGTCAGGAAGCGAATTTTTAGCAGAATCTATAGCCTCTCTGATATCTGCAGTAGCATCCGCCAAATCGGTTTTCCAATTAAATTCCACAAATACCGTAGACTCTCCTTCTTTAGATTTTGAAGTTATATTTTTAATTCCGCTTACGGTAGCTACAGCGTTTTCTATTATTCTTGTAACCGATTTTTCTACCTCTTCTGGTCCTGCGTTTTCGTATTCCGTTCTGACGGTTATATACGGAAGTTCCATATCGGGCAAAAAATCTATCGGCAATTTGCTTAAACTCACGAATCCCAAAATCAATACTGCAATCATACCCATAAAAACGGATACGGGTCTTTTTACTACAAATTCTAAAAATCCTCTCATTTATAACATTCCTTTTTTAATTAACTGTTTTTATATAAATTATATTATACGGTTTGATATATTAGACGAATAGAAAAATAAAAAGTTTTAAAAATAGCTATTTGCTTGAGGATTTCGTCTCCCAAGGAAATAAAAGCCAATTATCATGATTAATATTTTTATAATAATATTTAGGTTTTATTTTGCTCGTATGTTCTCTGACAAAAAGTGCTGCTATATCGAATTTCTGCTCGTCAAAATATTTTAGAGTTTCGCCCGTGTCGGATATATCGTCCACTATTAAAGCGGCTTTATTTTTTACTTTTAATCTCCAAACCTCTTCCATATTAAGAACCATCGGAATATTTAATCTATGCGACAACATAACCGCAGGCACCAATCCGCCTCTTGCAAGTCCGTAAAGAACCTCGTAATGAATTTTAGAATCTTCTATTTGTTTTGCTATAATTTCTATGGCTTCGTTTATGTTTTCCCAGCTTATTATATCGTATTCCATAATCTCTCCGACTTTAAACTTTTAATATTTTTAATTTAGGCTCTTAAACTTATCGAGAATCTGTTTTTTAACATTTCAAGCAAAGCGGATTCTACCGAATTAATTTCCTCTTCTTTTAATGTTTTATTGATATCGCAATAGGTAATAGAAATCGCTATAGATTGTTTTCCTTCTTCGATTTGTTCGCCCGCATATCTATCGACTACTTCCACATTTTGTATTATATCGTTAAATTTGTTTATTGCCTTAATAACTTTTCCGAACTCTATGTTATTGTCGCATACCAAAGCCAAATCTCTGAATACGGACGGATATTTTCCTATATCTTTTAATTTGAGTTTTTTAGCTCGCTCTTTAATCAATTTTAATGTTTTTCTTATATCTATATCCAAAAAATAAACATCCGAATTAATGTCGAATATTTCAAGTATTTTAGGATGAAGTTTCCCTATGATTCCTATCTTTGTTCCAAATATGACGATTTCCGCCGATATTGTCGGAACGAATAATTTATTTTCTTTTGCAACCAAATTATAATCCGAACATTTTAAATCTTTTATAAGAAGTTCCTCGATTACTCCGCTCATATCGAAAAAGTCGTAAACTCTCGCGTCTTTATTCCACAATTTTTCTTGATATAATCCGAACATAACAGCCGAAAGATGTTTTTCTTCTACAAATTTATCGCCATCTTTATAAAAAATATTTCCAACTTCAAATAAAGCGCCGTTTTTATGTCTGTGATTTTGATTATAAATTACGCTGTTTAATAAAGAAGCCAAAGCGGTCGGTCTTAAAATATCCATCTCGCTCGTTAAAGGATTAACCACTTTAATAAATTTTTCTTCATCTATTCCAAATTGTTTAAATATTGCGCTATCTCCCATAGAATATTGTTTGGTTTCATAAAGTCCGTAAGACGCCATTTTATGCTTTATCAAACTTATCTCTTCATAATTCGTATTTATAGGATTGCATTTTATATGAGGAATATTAGAAGATATATTATTATATCCGTAAACTCTCGCAATCTCTTCGACTAAATCTTCGGCTATCGATAAATCATGTCTATAAAAAGGAACTTCCACTATTAAATTATTTTCTCCAAGCGCCGAAATATTGAAATCGTATCTTTTAAATATTGAAGATATTTCGCTTCTGTTCATATTAAGTCCCAAATATTTTTTAACGAGTTCGCAGTCGAATATTATTTTATTTACTTCAAATTGTTTAGTATTTACTTCTTTAGCTCTCGATGATATTTTGCATTCGCTATCCAAAGTTACTACCAAATCCACCGCTTTATTTAAGGCTGATAATGTGGAAGTATGGTCTATATCTCTTTCGAATCTGTAAGAAGCGTCCGTTTTTGTATTTGTGGCAATGGAAGATTTTTTTACCGCTATATGGTCGAAGTAAGCGGATTCTATTAAAATATTTTTCGTATTATCTTCTATTTTTGTGGAATCGCCGCCCATAACTCCCGCAATTCCTATAGGATTTTCTTCGTCCGCTATAATCAAAACTTCTTCGTTTAATTCTATTTCTCTGCCGTCCAAAAGAACTATTTTCTCTCCGTTTTTAGCGTCTCTGACTATAATTTTGCCGCCTTTTATTTTGTCAAAATCGTATGCATGCAAAGGTTGTCCGTATTCGAGCATAACATAATTTGTAATATCCACTATATTATTTATTGGATTTACGCCGCATTTTCTTAATTTTGTTTGCATCCAATCGGGAGAAGGAGCGACAGTTATATTTTTTATGAGTCTTCCCGTATATTTATAACAGCTTTTTTGATTTTCTATCGTTATATCAATATTTCCTCCTGCGGAATCGTAAGCGTTTACTTGAGGAACGGTTACCCTTTTTCTTAAAACTAAAGAACATTCTCTTGCAAAACCTATAATGCTTATTAAATCTCCACGGTTTGCCGTAATTTCCACATCGAATATATAATCTGAGTTTCCTACTATCAAAGATATCGGTTTTCCTAAAATTTCTTCTCCATTTAGTCCTGCCTTAATTATTTCCTCGTCCAATATCCATATTCCATATATTCCGACTATCTCTTCAAAACCCAATTCCGTTCTCGAGCAAATCATTCCGCTGCTTTCAACATTTCTTATAGAAGCTTTTTTAATCGTAAGTCCGTTTGGTAATTTTGCTCCAATCATTGCAACGGGAACATATATTCCGTCTCTCACATTCGGCGCTCCGCAAACTATAGAAAGCGTTTCGTCTCCTATATCAACTTCGCAAATATTCAATTTATCCGCATCGGGATGTTTACTGACGGAGAGAATTTTTCCGATTATAACTCCTTCTATGCCTCCACCGATTTTTTCTATAGAAGATATTTCGCTTCCTGCAAGAGTTAATTCTTTTGCGATTTCTTCGGCGGTTAGATTATCCAAATTAACAAATTCTTTAAGCCAACTCAATGGAATTTTCATTTTCTACCTCTACTTATATCTATTCGATTTCATTATAAAATTTTTCCAATAAATTTGATTATAAAATTTCTTGTTATTTTTGACTTTTATTTATTCTAATATTTGTTATTAAAATTTTATTATAAAATTATTGCCAAAAATTATCACCATTGTTTTAAAAAATCTATATCATTTTCGTAAAACATTCTTATATCCGTTATGCCGTATTTTATCATAGCGACTCTTTCAACTCCCATACCGAAAGCAAATCCCGTGTATTCGTTAGCCTTATATCCCACATGCTTAAATACATTTGGATGAACCATTCCGGCTCCCATAAGTTCTAGCCAACCTTCGCCTCCGCAGGTTTTACAGCCTACTCCTCCGCATATAACGCAGCTTGCGCTTAAATCGGCTCCGGGTTCGACGAAAGGAAAATAATCGGGACGCAATCTTATTTTGGTTTTATCGCCAAACATTTTTTTGCAGAAAAGTTCCAATATTCCTTTTAAATCGTTGAAACTTATTCCTTTATCCACCAAGAGTCCTTCGACTTGATGAAATACGGGAGAATGTTTGGAATCTATCGCATCTCTTCTAGCGCATTTTCCCGGAGAGACTATCGCTATCGGAGGTTCGGTTTCCATCATCGTTCTAATTTGCATTCCCGAAGTATGAGTTCTTAAAACATGCTCTTTAGAAATAAAAAAAGAATCATGACTATCTCTAGACGGATGATAATATGGAATATTCAAAGCCTCGAAATTATGAAAATCGTCCTCAATTTCATTGCCTTCTGCAACTCTAAAACCTATATCGGTTAATATCGAAACTATTTCCTCTTCGACTTTGGTTAAAATATTTACGCTCGCCGATTTTGGTCTTCTACCCGGCATCGTAATATCAATTTTATTTTTTTGAAGAGACAATAAAAATTCTTTTTCTAAAATAGCCTTTTTTTTGTCGTTTAACGCTTTTTCGCAGAAATTTTTTATTTCGTTTATTTTTTTCCCGAATTCCCTTTTTTCTTCCAAATTATTTATAAAGGATAGATTTTTTAATAGTTCCGTAATTTTTCCTTTTCGCCCCAAATAGGAAATTCTTATATCGTCTATTTTTGATTGAATGTCGGCTTTTTCAATTCTCTCTTTTAGCAGTCTATAAATTTCGTCCAAATTTTCCATTTATTATTTCCCATATTAAACTAAATATTATAAAAATTATGACTTATATTATAATGTATTATAAAAATATTTTCAAGTTATAAAAGAAAATAATTACAGTTTTGGTTCATATCTTTTTGTATGGATTGCTCACCAATGGTGGACTTTAGCCTCGCTTCGTTTGCAATGACAGGAAAAGAAAAAAGCCGTCATTACGAGGGAATTTATACCCGAGGTAATCCATACAGAGAAAAATTTTATTTACAGTGGATTGCTTCGCCAATAAATTGGCTCGCAATGACGATTTTGTTAATAATTTTTTATCTAAACCGCTTGACAAAAAATTAAAAATACCATAAAATTAACCCAATATTTAATAATTAACAAAAATAGTTTAGGATAAATTAAATATGATTAATAAACACTGTGATTTAATATACTGTAATTCTCTAAAGC
>CAZRYV010000041.1:5171-14364 GCA_964604385.1 uncultured Brachyspira sp. | reverse complement strand
TATCGCTGTTTGTGTTATAGGGCGGGTCGATGTAAATCATTTTGATTTTTCCGCTATATGCGGATTTTAAGATTTTGAGGGCGTCTAAATTATCTCCTTTTATTATGATATTGTTAGAGTTATCCGCCTCGTTTATTGTAAATATCTCATCTAGCTTTAATTCTTTCTCGCAGGGGCTATTATAAAGGGCGTTTGCTAATCCTTTGCCCGTGAAAGTAAGCTCGTATCCGCCGATATTTTCTTGTGATTTTAAGCCTAAAAGCTGTGCAATTGCGTTTAAATCCACTTTGCCATCTTTTATGCTTTGGGGAAAGTTATTTTTAAGATTATCAAACATTTCATTTTTTGCTTCTCTGCTATCTATAACCTTGATTCCGTTTTTTATGGCTTTATTTTTGTCAATCATTTTTTTGTCTCCTGTTTAACGGATTTTTGGATAACTTCAAATAAACTCTCTTTATTTATTCTAAAATTGTAGATTATCTTTATATTTTGTCCGCTTAATTTAAGATTTTTATCGAGGCATTCAAAAAATTTCTTCGCATAATTAATTTTTTGCATCTCTTCTTCGGGTATATCGCTTTCTCTGTCATAGCCTTTGGTTTCGCATACGAAAAATATTTTTTGATTATTTTTATCTTTTAATAAATATGCAAAATCGGGTTCATAATCTTTATAAGGAGTTGGAATCTTAAATTTAGGAAGTTTAGCAAATACTTCTATAGTTTTATCGTCAATTAATTTGTTTTCTTCAAAAATTGCTTTTTCTTCGATTTTAGAATCCCAAACGGCTTTCTCATAAAGATAATTTTCGCTAGTAGTTTTACCTTTAGTAATATATCTTCCCAATTTATGCTTTTCTATAGTTTCTTTAGGCTCTCCGTTATTATCGTATAAAATATTAAAATTATCTACAAAAGAAGTATTTGAAAAAGAATTTTCCGAAAAATCATAATCAATCGATAAAAGCAAATTTTTATGCAACTCGTCTTTGATTATATATTTGAGAGTTTCAAAGGCTTTTTTAGGCGAATTTACAAAATTCTGTTTATTAAGATTATTATAAATTTGTATTAAAAATTTTATCGGAATTCCCTCGTCTTTTGAAAAATCTAAAATCAATTCCCCTATATTTAATATTTTTGAATAATCTTTTATGCCGAGAGTTTTCACCTCTTCCAATTTTATTCTGTTAAGTTTTGCATCGTAAACTTTTTTCTCATAAGTTATAATTTCTTTATCTATTTTAGTATCGTTAAATCTTTTTGTAATTTCTTTTATAAGCGTTTGTTTATTTATATTATTATAGGTTATAACGGCTTTTTTATTTATAGTTTGCCATAATTCCCTAAACTCTTTAGCCAAATTTTTTTTGATTTTAATTTTATCTTCTTTTTTATTTGAATTTATGATTTGAGGGTGTTTATTTGCAGGTTCTTTAAATATTTCCAATACTTTATCAAATTTATCTTTTAATAATTTTTTCAATGAATCTTTTATATCTTCATTATTTTTTATTCCCTCGTAAATCGGAGATATTATTTTATAATTATCTTCCGCTTCGTCAAATTCCACTATATTAGAATCTTGCAAGATTATGGCAAATCTATCGACTTCGTTTTGATTAAATCCTAAATTTTTTAAACTTTCTTTGTCTAAAATATCGCCTCCAAATGTAAAACTTGCATCCATAATCTCCCGTTGTAAACCTTCGATAAATCCTCGCTCTTCTCCGCTTATAATCATATCTAAATAATTTATATCAAAAAATTTATTGTCGTTATAATTTAAATATTTGTGGTTTATTCTTTTTCCGTCTCCATTAACGCAAATTCTCAAACCTCGTCCCACTTGCTGATGCCTGCTCGTATCGGAAGAGGAATTTGCAAGTTTAGTGAGAGTAAAAATATTAGGATTATCCCAACCTTCTTGCAATGCCCATACGCTAAATATAAATCGTAAAGGATAATCGAAAGAAAGCAGTTTTTCTTTTTCTTCCAAAATCATTTTTACTCCGCTTGCTTCTTTATCTTCTTTATTTTTACTATCTCCGCTAAAATAACCTTGATGAACTTTTAAATTATTTTCTTTGTCGAAGTCTTTTTGCAAATACGCTCTATATTCTTCGCTTAAATCTTGTTTTAATACTTTCGCTCTCTTTTGTTTATATAATCTTTCAAATTCTTCTTTAATAAAAGGTTTTTCTCCTCTAAAATTTTCAATATTTGGAATGAAAAATAAACTTAAAGCTTTAATATTTTCTTTAAAAAGTTTTTCTTCTTTTTCAAAATGTAAATCAATCGCCTTGCTTAATAAATTTGTAATTTCGTTATTTGCAAGTTTATAACTTTTTTGTTTTTCTATAGTTTCTCCATTGCTTAAATAAACTTTATCTTGTGATATTTTATTTAAAGAAATTCCTTTGTATTTAGAATTCAATTTTCCCATATCTTCGCCTATATGAATAGCGGTTCGTCTTTCTATACCCGCCGTAAAATACGAAAATGTCGCCGATTTTATTTTTGTATTATTCTTATTTATATTTATAGATATAAGAAAAGGACTTTGATTATCGGCTCCTATAGTATGCACCCTTATTTGTTTAACTAAATAATTCCTAAATGCGTTTATAGAATCCAAACAATAAACCACATTTGAAAGTTCAAAACCTTTATCTTTTGGAAAAGTCGCTCCAAACCGAAAATAAAGAGATTTTATTTTACTAAAATATTTATTAAAAGATTCGCCCTTTAATAAATGCGGTTCGTCTATTATAGAAATAGGTTTTAAATTCGCTATATTTTCAAAAATACTTTGAGTGTTAAATAAAGTTTCGCTGTTTCTGTTAAGTATATTCGCAGATTTATCAATAGAACTATTTGTGAGAATAAGAACGCTTAATTCGTCCGTATTTTTAACATAATGATTAATTATAGCTCCTAAACTTTTATTGTCGTTATATGTATAAGTCTTAAGATGCTTTTTATATTGATTGTAAAAATAATCTTTTGTGAGTTTTATATTTTGCTTTACGGATTCTAAAATCGCTTTTCTCGGGACAAATATAATAAATTTATTTTGTTTATACTCTTTGTTAATTTCAAAAATAAGATTTAAATATGTGAAAGTTTTACCTGTTCCCGTTTCCATTAAAATATCTATATTTAATTTATCGCTTAAATCGAAATTAACTGTGGTAAAATATTCTTTTTGAAAATCGCCAAAAAGTTTTTTAAGATTATCTGCGCTATGCTTTTTAAAATCAAAACCTTTTAAAAGATTAATTATATTATTTATACAATCTTGTTGATAATCCTGTTTCTCGAAAATCATTTAATAACCTTTTTTAGAATTTAATACATTTATCAAAAAATGTCAATACTTTACTTTAATAATAAATTATAAAAAATAGTAAAAAATAATTAAAAATTGGTATTGACATTATTTTATTATATCGTATTATTTGAATCGACATAATTAAAAAATACTCTTGAGGGAGTAGTTGGCGCAAAGTTGCGTGGCGAAGTCAACAATCGCAGCCCTTGAAAAATGGGGTTTGGCAAGCCTTAATTAATGAGACTCGGGTATAAATAAGTTTGTAAATTAAATTTGTGAATTTATTTATACGAGAGTCTTTTTTATTTATTAAATCAAATACAAAATATAAAAATCTATAACGAAAGGGGCGATTTTATGAACGAATTTTTAGGAACAAAAGAAGACATATTAAACAAACTTAACATTAATCCTAAAATTGGGCTTACCGAAGAGAGTAAAAAATTAAGTTTGGAAAAATACGGCAGAAATAGTTTTACTAAAGAAAAAGGAATTTCTTTATTTGGTAAAATATTGGAATCTGTTAAAGAACCTATGATACTTATGCTTATATTTGCAGGTTTAATCGCTATAGGAGTTAATACGGTTAATTATTTAGGCGGAGGGCATTTCGATATTTTTGAATGTATGGGAATATTTATAGCCATATCGTTATCCGTTGCTATTACGGTTGTGATGGAAGGAAAAAGCGCAAAGGCGTTCGAGGCTTTAAATAGCATAAACGAAGATATAAAAGTAAAAGTAATAAGAAACGGAAATATGGAAATAATCAATCAAAAAGATTTGCTTGTCGGAGATATAGCTTTTATAGAAACGGGAAACAAACTTCCCGCAGACGGCAGATTGCTTGAAAGCGTTTCTTTAAATATAGACGAGTCCGCTCTCACGGGAGAAAGCGAAGCGGTTGAAAAAGATTGCAATGCGTTATTTGAAGATGAAAAAACTCCTGTCGCAGAAAGAATAAATATGGCTTATTCGGGTTCTTTCGTAACTACGGGAAACGGAAAAATGGTAATAACTTCTGTAGGAGATAGCACGGAGTTTGGGAAAATCGCTAGAGAATTATCTTCTACCAAAAAAACTTCCACGCCTTTACAAGAAAAACTTGCAGAGTTGGGAAAAAAAATAGCTATGCTTGGAATAATTGCAGCCGCTGTAGTTTTTATTATACAGGTTGTAAATTTTATTAAAATAGGAGAGGCTAATTTTCAAAATATATCCGAAGCTTTTATAACGAGCATAGTTTTAATTGTCGCATCCGTCCCCGAAGGTTTGCCGACTATCGTAGCGGTTTCTCTTTCAATCAATATCATAAAAATGTCTAAACAAAACGCTTTGGTAAAAAAAATGGTAGCCTGCGAAACTATAGGAAGCGTAAATGTAATATGTTCCGATAAAACGGGAACGCTTACGGAAAATAAAATGACTTTAAATAAATTATATATTAACGGAGAATATATAGAGCCTGAAAACATAAAGAATAATAAAATAATAGAAAATTTTTGCATTAATTCTACGGCGGATGTTAATTATACGGATAATGTCGTTAAATTTTTAGGCAATCCCACCGAATGCGCTTTATTGGTAGCCGCGGGAAAATCCGATTTTGATTATAAAGAAATTAGGGAAAAGTCAAAAATAATATTCAAGCATCCTTTTTCTTCCGATACAAAAAATATGACTACAGTCGCAGAAATTAACGGAGAATATTCTGTATTCACAAAAGGAAGCCCTGAAAAAATAATTTCTATGTGTAATATTAGCGAAGAAGAAAAAAAAGATATAGAAAAAGCGATTGAAAAATTTCAAGATGAGGCTAAAAGAGTAATAGCTTTCGCTCATAAAATTGTATCGGCTTCGGTTGAAAACGACAGAGCAAAATTGGAAAGCGATTTGATATATGACGGTTTTGTCGCTATATCCGACCCCGTTAGAAAAGAAGTTTACGATGCGGTTAATCAATGCAGAAGCGCAGGCATTAATATAAAAATGCTTACGGGAGATAATATCGTAACAGCAAGAGCCATAGCGAGAGAATTAAAAATGCTTAACGAAAACAGTTTGGTTTTAGAGGCAAAAGATATAGAGGAGATGAATGACGAGGAACTTAAAAATAATATCGATAAAATATCCGTTATAGCTAGAAGCACTCCGACTATAAAAATGAGAGTGGTTAATACTATAAAAAGCATGGGAAATGTGGTAGCGGTTACGGGAGACGGAATAAATGACGCTCCTGCAATAAAGAACGCAGATGTTGGAGTCGCTATGGGAATAACGGGAACGGAAGTTTCAAAAGAGGCAAGCGATATAGTTTTACTAGACGATTCTTTTGCCACGATAGTTAAAGCGGTGCAATGGGGTAGGGGAATATACGATAATTTTCAACGGTTTATTCAGTTTCAGCTTACGGTTAATTTTGCTTCAGTTGTTGTGGTTTTACTCTCTACATTTTCGGGACTTAAAGCTCCTTTCACGGCAATACAATTATTATGGATAAATATAATTATGGACGGACCGCCCGCAATAGCTTTGGGACTCGAACCTATAAGAGGCGATTTAATGAACAGAAAGCCCACCAAAAGAAACGCCAATATTGTCACAAAAAATATGTTAA
Organism: uncultured Brachyspira sp.; assembly: GCA_964604385.1. Lineage (GTDB taxonomy): Bacteria > Spirochaetota > Brachyspiria > Brachyspirales > Brachyspiraceae > Brachyspira. The sequence continues at coordinate 8,411 of CAZRYV010000041.1, read as the reverse complement.
AAAAAATAGTATATTCGGGACTGATTATGATAATATTGTTTATGATTCAAAGCAAATTAAATATATTGGGAGTAAAAGAGGAAGAAAAATCAACGGTTTTATTCGTTATGTTCGTTATGTTTCAGATATTCAATTCTTTCAACAGTAGAGAATTAGGAAATGACAGCATATTTAAACATTTTTTTAATAATAAATTAATGCTTTTATGTATGCTTGGAACTTTTATATTGCAAATACTCGCCATTCAATATGCGGGAGGATTTTTCAATACGATTCCTTTAAGTTTCAATACTTGGTTAAAGGTTATAGGAATTTCTTTTTTAGTCATAGTCGCTTCTGAAATGATTAAATTATTTGCAAGATTGATTAAGAGAGTTTAAGAAAATATAAGAAAAAATATAATAAAGTTTAATAAATATTTTTTAATACTTTACTAATAACGATTATTAGAGTAAAATATTAATAAAAAATATTGATAAAAAATATTAATAAATAAAAAGCGGGAAGATTTTATGAGAATTTTTATATTATTTATTTTATTTGCATTAATAAACATTTCGGCTTTTCCTCAAATATATACTTTGCAAGTAGGAGAGAGAGTAAAAGACGGATATATTTTAGACGAAAATAATTACGCCGTTATTTTGGAGAAAAACGATTTAAATAATCAAAAAACTTTCGACATACTCTATAACGATAAAAGATTAACGGGTTATAAAGATGCGGGAATAATAAGAATACTCCCAAATAATACTTTAATAGCCACAATGTTGAAATCTTCTGTTGGAAAAGATATGTGGACTTTAATTTACGGCGATAAGGAAATGGAATTTGATTCTATAGAGAGAGTTATTTTTTCGGGAAATAATTCTATAATATTTGCGAGATTGATGGATTATGGAATTGCGATTATAAATGGAGAGATAAAAACTCAATATTCTAATTTATTCGGCTCTATAATAAACGATAATAATTTTGCATTTTCTTATTTAAAAGACGGAGAATATTTTATTAATATTAACGGAGAAGAGAAATCCATTGACGGTTCGGTAGATAGAATGAAATATTCTGCGGATGGAAATTCATTGACATATATTATTAACGGAGAAGATAATTTTGCGATATCCGATAACGATTTGGAAAAATTTGCAGGAGTAGACGATTTTACTTTTTTCAATTCGACTAATTACGCTTATGCCGTTAAATTAATTCCCGAAATTGAAACCAACGAAACAAATGAAACGATTATTGAAACTAACGATATAGTAATTACAAATACCACTATTATCACAAATTATAATTTTTCTAATATTAGCGTATATACAAACGAATATGGAATAACGGTAAAAGGACAATCGAACACTATAGCTTTGATGACTGTAACTAATATCGTAACAAATTTTATAACGACAGAACGATTGGCGGAAATTACTCCCGACTATGCCTCAAATGAAAATATAATGACGAGTCTTATTTTAAATGGTAGAATTTTTGGAGAATATAATTTAATAACAAATATGTCGTTTTCGCCGAACGGTAAAACTTTGGCGTTTATCAATATAGATACAAACGAAAATATGAGTTTATATATAGGCGGAGAGTCGACAACAAATTACGATAAGATTCATTTATATAAATATTCGGACGATTTAAAATCGTTTGCATACGCTGCGCAAACAAACGGAAATTCTTTTATCGTATTAAACGGGAAGAGATTAAATAAAGATTTTAATAATATAAACGAACTATATTTTTCTTCAAACAATAATTTGGTTTATAACGCCACAAAAGGCGACAGAGAATATATTTTTACGGATAACTTTGAAAGCCCCGCTTATAATAATATAATTTCTTTTAAGTTTATCGGAGAATCTTTTGCATTTACGGGAGAGAGACTCGGAAAATATTATTACTTTATATTGAATAAAGAAAATATGTTAAGAAGAGAATTCGGCGGCTACGATTTTGTATCCGCAGTCGGCGAAGAGCAGGATTTTGCAATATCGATAGTTTCTGACGGAGAGAATATTTTTATAATTAAAGACGGAAATATTATAAATCAATAATTTTTTATTTTTGAAATGAACTCTTTTAAATCGTTTGGCAAAGGAGCTTTTACTTTTATCGGTTTGTTGGTTATAGGATGATTAAATTCGAGTTTGTAAGAATGCAAAGCCTGTCTGTTAAAAAAATCTTTTGGAATAACGCTTTTTTTAATGAACGAATGAAAAACTTCGGGACCGTATTTTCCGTATATTTTATCTCCAACCATATAAAATCCGAGAGAATGCAAATGAACTCTTATTTGATGCATTCTTCCCGTATATAATCTTGCCATTACTACGGCATAATCTCCGAATTTTTTTATCGTTTTGAATTTTGTTTTAGAATATTTTAATTTTTCGTTTTCGGTATATTTTTTTATACTTTTTTCTTTTATATCTCTTTCGTTTACAGATTTATGAAGTATTTGATATCTTCTGTAAAAAGGATTTCCAACTTCTTCCATATATCCTTCTACCGTAAAATTCTTTTCTATATTTTTTGCATTTTCTACTATCGCTATATAAGTCTTTTTTATTTTATTGCTTTTTGAGTTTTCATTTTTTGAATCTTCTTTATAATTTTTTTTAGAATTATTTTTATAATTTTTTTTAGAATTTTTTGGGGAATGCATGGCGCAGAATTTTGAGGCTAATTCATGTCCTCTCGAAAGAACTACGCAACCGCTCGTTTCTCTGTCTATTCTATTTAACATATTTATATTTGAGTTAAGCGTTTCTTTCATTATAGTATGCAAAGTATTATAATAATATTTTCCCGAAGGTATTACGGGCAGATTCGCAGGTTTATTGACTATAATCAAATCGCCATCGTCATAAATTATCTGAATATTTTTGTCAATTTCAGGTTCTTTCAATCCTATAAGATGATAAACTATTTCGTCTCCTTTTTTTATTACGCTCGTATATTTTATTCTTTTTCCGTTTACCAATACCAAACCTTGTCCGATTAAATCTTGCCATTTGCTTCTTGAATAATAAGAAAATCGGTTTCCCAAATATCTGTCCAATCTTATAGAATCTATATTTTCTTCCACTTTGCATTTTCTTATAACGGAGTTTTTATATATTTCTTCAAGATTTGAATTTGGTTTATTTTTTTCTTTTTTCATTTCTTATTTATATTTATTTTATTTTTATTTATTATTTAAGAAAATCTTTATATAACATACTCGGC
>CAZRYV010000041.1:0-5071 GCA_964604385.1 uncultured Brachyspira sp. | reverse complement strand
TATTTATTTTATTTTTATTTATTATTTAAGAAAATCTTTATATAACATACTCGGCTGAATATCCGTATTATTTTGATATTTTCCGCTGTTATATTCTTCATAATCTCCGTCAATAGTATGATAATATAATTGAGCTATTTCCACATTCGGATATATTATTATAGGTTTGATGCAAAATATTTCCAAAGTCCAATAACCTGAAAATCCCACATCTCCGAATCCCGCCGTTATATGAATGAAAATTCCGAGTCTTCCTATCGAAGAACGCCCTTCAATCATGGGAACGAATTTTTTTGTGCTTGTATATTCCAAAGTTCTTCCGAGATACAGTTGATTGGGTTTAAGCATATAACCTTTTTCGTCAATAATGATTTCTTTAGTTTCGTTAGGTTTCTTCATATCCAAAGTATTTTCTTTATATATTAAAAGTTTATTATGGAGTTTAACATTATAACTGTTTGAATTTAATTGACTTCTATTAAAAGGTTCTATTATTATATTTTTTCCCAAATTTTTTTCTATTTCGAGTCCGGATAAAATCATTTTTATGTCCTAATTATAATTAATCGTTTTCTTTATTTTTAAATATTAATATTGTATAATATATTTTATAAAATAAAAGTATGGAGTATCGAATGATAACTATAAATTATAAAAATGTATTGGGTTTTTTAAAAGAATACGAGCTTGACTATCTGCATGATTTTGCAAAATTTTCAAACGAATTATTGGAAAACAAAAAAGGAGCGGGAAACGATTTTTTGGGTTGGGTTAATTTGCCTTCCGAAGCGATTAAAACCGCAAAAGAAATCGATTCGCTTGGAAAAGAAATTAGAGAAAATGCCGAAGTTTTAATTTCTGTAGGAATCGGAGGCTCTTATTTAGGGGCGAGGGCAGTTATAGAATCTTTTTTAAATCCTTTTGCCAAAGCTAAAAAAGGCGCAACTCAAGTAATATACGCGGGACATAATATGAACGGAGAATATTTTAAACATCTCTTGGATTATTTGGAAGAGGATAATAAGGATTTTTATATTAATGTAATTTCAAAAAGCGGAACTACAACCGAACCTGCAATTGCTTTTAGATTTTTAAAAGAATATGCGGAAAAAAGATACGGAAAAGAGGGAGCGGCAAAAAGAATAATAGCGACTACGGACGCTAAAAAGGGCGCTTTAAAAACTTTATCTGACGAAAATAAATACAGAACTTTTGTCATACCGGACGATGTTGGCGGCAGATATTCCGTTCTTACTCCTGTAGGTTTAATTCCTATAGCCGCTGCGGGAATAAATATAGAAGAGTTAATTAAAGGTTTCGATTCTATGGCAAAATTAACCAAAGACGGCGATTATAAAAAAAATCCTTCTATGTTATATGCAATGTTAAGAAATATTTTATATAATAAAGGTTTTACTACAGAGATTATGGTAAATTATATTCCAAGAATGCATTATATATCGGAATGGTGGAAACAATTATACGGAGAGAGCGAAGGAAAAGATAAAAAAGGCATATATCCTTCTTCGGTAGATTTTTCAACCGATTTGCATTCTTTAGGACAATTTATACAGGACGGAAGAAGAGGATTATTTGAAACCGTAATAAGAGTGGGAAGCGAGGATATAGATTTAAGCGTAAAAAAAGAAGATTCCGATTTGGACGGACTTAATTATTTGGACGGAAAAAAACTGCATGAAATAAATAAATCCGCTCTCGAGGCTACGGTTTTAGCTCATGTGGACGGCGGCGTTCCTAATATAATAATCGATATTGACAAAATCACTCCGTTTACAATAGGGGAGATTTTATATTTCTTTGAAAAAGCCTGCGGTATTTCGGGCTATATTTTAGGAGTCAATCCATTCGACCAGCCGGGAGTGGAAGAATATAAAAAAAATATGTTCGCTATGCTCGGTAAAAAAGGTTATGAAGAGATGGGAAAAACTTTAAGAGCAAGATTGGAAAGATAAACTATTTGGAAAAATAAATTATAAATTAAACTAAATTAAAACGGTATTTTAAGTTATTATAAACTTTCTATACCGTTATTTTTTAGGTTTAAAAACTAAAGAAATAGAGTTGACGCAATGTCTAATATTTTTCTCGGTTAAACACTCGCCTTCGAATACATGCCCCAAATGTCCTCCACAATTATTGCAAGTAATTTCTATTCTGTATCCGTCTTCGTCAAGCGTCCGTCTTACCGCTCCCCGTATTTCATCGTCGAAACTTGGCCATCCGCAATTTGATTTGAATTTATCTTCCGAGCGATATAATTCGGCGCCGCATTGTTTACAGCAATATATTCCTTCTTCAAAAAAGTTGTTATATTTTCCCGTGAAAGGATATTCCGTGCCTTTGAATATTATAATATTTTTTTCTTCTTCGGTTAAATCTCTTTTTTCCATTTTATAAACCAAAAATTTTATAAACTAAAAATTATTAATTTAATTTCTTTAATTCTTCCACTTCTTTTGCAAATAGTTTTAAAGCGCTTTCGACTACTTCGGGTTTTGTCATATCTACTCCCGCAACTTTTAGATTTTCTATAGGCGTTCTACTTCCTCCGCTTTTTAAGAATTTTAAATAATTGTCTCTGTTGGTATAATCGCCTCTTTTGTTTCCTTCGATAACTCCGTTTGACAAAGCTACAGCCGCCGACATTCCCGTAGCGTATTTGTAAACATAGAAAGAACGATAGAAATGTGGGATTCTTAAAGCCTCCAAATCGCTCACCTCTTCCAAAACGGATTTTTTACCGAAATATTTTTTTAATAAATCTCTATAAATTGTTCTTATATGCTCTAAAGTTGTCGGGTTTCCCTCTTCCGCTTTCTTATGAATTATATGTTCGAATTCGGCAAACATAGTCTGTCTGAATACGGTTGCCACAAAACCGTTAATATCTTTATTTAATAGAAATTTTTTAACTTCTTTTTTGCTTTCGTTTTGCATTAAGTAATTAAAAAGCAGTTTTTCGTTGAAAGTAGACGCCACTTCCGCCTCAAAAATTGAATAATCATGATGCTGAAAAGGATTATTTTTTCTACTGTAATAACTATGCATGCTGTGCCCCGCTTCATGCGCCAATGTGAATACCGATTCTATACTCTCGTCTCTGAAGTTCATTAATATATAAGGCTCCGACACATAACAGCCCGCCGAAAAAGCGCCGCTAGTTTTTCCTTTATTTTCGTATTTGTCAACCCATCTTGAATTTAAACCTTTCGATAATATTGAAACATATTCTTCTCCCAAAGGTTCAAAAGCTTTTCCCAATATATTAACCGCTTCGTCAAAAGTATGTTTTATTTTTACATTTTTTACTATAGGAGCGTATTTATCGTATTGCCTAAAATCTTTTATTCTCAATTTTTTCTGACAATATTTGTAATAATTATGCAAAGACGGTAGAGCGTTATGAACGCTTTTAATCAAACTGTCATAAACGCTTGTCGGTATATCGTCTGCAAATAATTCCATCTCTCTAACGCTTTTATAATTTCTGATTTTTGCATCGAATATATCCTGCTTTATTTGACTTGCATAAAGTTCCGCTAAAGTGTTTTTATGTTTATCGTATTCTTTATAAAATTGATTATAGCTTTCTTTTCTTATTTCCCTATATTGACTCTGTTGAAAACTTGAAAAAGTCGCATGAGTTAGAGTTTGTTTTTTGCCTTTTATTTTAATTTCTCCAAAATCCAAATCTGCGTCATTTAAAGTGTCAAATACATTCGAAGCGGTGGAAGATAATTCGCCTTGCAATGCGAGTATTCTCTCTTCTTTTTCCGTCAAAGTATGAGGTTTATATTTAAGTATTCTATTTAAATAAATCAAATATTCTTTTAACGATTCGTCTTTCAAAAAATTATTGATTTTTTCGTCTTCTATACTCATTAATTCAGGTTCAAAATAGCTTAAATTTGCCGAAATTTCGGAAGAGAGTTTTGAAAATCTTGCAACTTTAATATTTGAATCGTTATTTGTTAAATCTTCCGTTTGTTTTAGAAAAGCGTAAGAACCTAATTTTTCCAAAATTATGGACGCTTTCATTATTGTATCTAATATGTTTTTTAATTCGCTTGCCGATTTTGATAAATTTCCTTTGAATTTTATCGCTTCTTTAGAGAATTCTTCCATTTTCTTAAAATCGTTTTCAAATTCGTTGTCGTTTTTGTATAATAAAGATAGATTCCAAGTATCTTCCGTTTTTACATTTTTTCTTAAAACCAATTTATTTTTCATTTATTTAAAATCCTTTATTAAAATTTTTTATTTAAAATTTTTTAGTTAAAATTTTTTAAACTTTTTATAAAACTTTTTAATTAAAATTCCTTATTGAAATTCTTTTAAAATTATTTTTTAAAATTCCTTATCAAAAATAAAACCATAAATTATTTGTCCAAATCCGAAGTGCAATTAGGACATTTAATTGCATTTATATTTATAGTCGAAAAACAATACGGACAATTTTTTTCTACCACTTCTTTTTCTTCCTTTGTTTTTTTCAATAAAGAAGTTTCCATTTTATTAAAAGCCTTTATAACCAAAAATATTGCAACAGCGGTTATTAAAAATGTTATAAGAGTGTTTATAAAAACTCCATAGCTTATTACCACGGCGCCGGCTGATTTTGCCGCTTCCAAAGAACGATAAGGACCTTCGTTTTCCACTCCTTTTTTTATAACCAAAAATATATTGGAAAAATCTATACCCTTTAACAGCAAACCTATAGGAGGCATTAAAATATCATTAACCAAAGAATCCGCTATTTTACTAAAAGCCGCTCCTATAATAATTCCGACAGACATATCGAGTATATTTCCCCGCATAATAAATTTTTTAAATTCTTTTATCATAATTAATCTCCGTGAGTTTTTATGAATTAATTATATATTAAATATGATAAAATTAAAAGTATGATTTTACTATATTTATTAATCTATCTTTTGAAAAAATTCTTAAAAATATTTCCAAAAGTTTTAACTCCGCTTGAAGTATGAGATTTCAAAATCTCCAAATTCTTTTTAGCTATTTCATTGTCAGGGTCTATCTCTAAAACTTT
>CAZRYV010000040.1:11655-14454 GCA_964604385.1 uncultured Brachyspira sp. | reverse complement strand
ACTTGACTGCATTATTATTCATTGTATTATTATAAAATGATTAAAGAAAACAATAAAAATTATGATATCAATAAAATTTTAAAAGATTGTCAAAAAGCGGTATCGTATAATTTTAAAAACGAAGAATATTTACTAGAGGCGATAACTCATAGAACTTTTGCAAACGAAAATAAATTTGATAAAGAAAAAATTAAATATAATCAGCGACTCGAATTTTTGGGCGATTCTGTTTTGTCTCTTATAATATCGGATTATCTTTTTAAGGAATATCCGAATTATAAAGAAGGATTATTGTCTAAAATAAAATCTTCTTTGGTTTCCTCTCAAACTCTCTCTCAATTATCGAAAGATTTGAATTTGGGAGATTTTATTTTGCTCGGAGTCGGTGAAGAAGCTTCGGGCGGACGATATAAAGAAAATATGCTTGAAGATTTATTTGAAGCTATAGTGGGAGCGATATATTTGGATTCTGATATAGGAAAAGCGAGAGACTTCATAATAAAAGCGTATAAAGATAAATTGGACGATTTGAATATTAACAATTCGTATAAAGATTATAAAACTATTTTTCAGGAAATAATTCAAAAAAAGTATAAAATAAATCCCATATACAAAACTAAAGAAATCGAAAATAATAAATTTAAATCCGAAGTTTATGTTAATGATAAAAGTTATGCCGTAGGTTTTGGAAAGACAAAAAAAGAATCGGAAATGGAAACGGCTAAAAACGGTTTGGATTATATAAATAAGGATAATATATGAATGAAATTGTAGATAAAATATATACGAATAAAATAATTGTAGCGCCTTCGATATTAACGGCGTCTTTTGCAAATTTGGAAAAAAATATAAAGGAACTCGAAGAAGCGGGATGCGATTATTTGCATTTGGATATAATGGACGGAGTATTTGTCCCTCAAATAACTTTTGGAGCAAAAATAGTTTCGGATATAAAAAAAATAAGCAAAGTTCCATTGGACGCTCATCTTATGATAGTCTCTCCCGAAAACCATATAGACGATTTCGCAAAGGCGGGAGTCGATATGATAAGCGTTCATTTTGAAGGAAATATTCATTTGCATAAACTAATTATGCAAATAAAATCTCATAATATAAAAGCGGGAGTCGTTTTAAATCCTCATACGGCTGTTGAAAATATAGAACCGATTATAGATTATATTGACAATATTCTTATAATGTCGGTTAATCCGGGTTTCGGCGGACAGAAATTTATCGAAAGTTCTATACAAAAAATAGAAAAAACGAAAAAACTTATTGGAAATAGAAATATATTTTTATCGGTAGACGGCGGAATAAATTTAAATACCTGCGATAAAGTAATCGAAGCGGGAGCAAATTTCCTAATTTCGGGAAGCGCCGTAATAGACAGCGAAGATAAAAAATCCGTAATAAATAGACTTAAGGGAAATTAAAAAAATTGATTAGAAAAAATTAAAGTATTAAAAATTATTAATTGGAGATTTTAATGTTAAAAATAAGCGTATCGGGAATAAGAGGAATAATAGGAGATAGTTTCGATATAAGAACGGTTGTAGATTATACTTCGGCTTTTGCATGCCTTTTTCCAAAACATGCAAAAATATTGACGGCAAGAGACACGAGAATAACAGGAGATACTATAGCAGGAGCTGTAATATCTACATTAAGGGCTTCGGGTATAAATGTTATAGATATTGGAATAACTCCCACGCCTACGGCTTTATATATGGTTGAAAAATTAAAGTTGCATGGCGGCATAATGGTTTCTGCGAGTCATAATCCAATCGAATGGAACGCTTTGAAACTAATAGGACATGGAGGAAAATTTTTGGATGAAAAATCTGTTGGAGAGTTGAATAAACTTTATTCTAAAAAATCTTCAAGATTCGTCAAGGCTTTGGAAACGGGAACCTATCAAAAAATCGAAGATGCCATAGAGCAGCATATTAAAAGAATAATCAGATTTATAGATGTGGATAAAATAAAAAAGCGTAATTTTAAAGTTGCCTGCGATTATGTCAACGGAACGGGTTTATTTGCAACTCCGAAATTATTAAAAGATTTGGGCGTAAAAGAAATTTCTATAAATAAAGAACATACGGGAAAATTTTCGCATATAGCGGAACCTTCGGCAAGCAGTATGAAGAGCCTTTCAGAATTGGTAAAAAAAAATAAAGTCGATATAGGTTTTACTCAAGACCCTGACGCCGACAGATTGGCTATAGTTTTAAATGACGGAACTATTGTAAGCGAAGAATATACTTTGGCTTTATGCGCAAAATATTTATGGAGCGTAGGAAAAGGAAATGCGGCGGTTAATTTATCGACTTCAAGAATGATAGACGATTTGGGAAAAGAAAAAGGTTATTCTGTAGAGAGAACAAAAATAGGCGAAATAAATGTTTCTTCTCATGTGGTTAAAAACCGTTTATATTTTGGAGGAGAAGGAAACGGAGGAATAATAGTGCCTGCGGTAAGTCCCGGAAGAGATTCGCTTTTGGCAATCGCTTTAATATTGGAACTTATGGCAAAAGAAAATAAAACAATTAAAGAAATTGTAAACGAGATTCCGAAATACGAAATAGTAAAGGAAAAATTGGAAGTTTCAAAAATAGACGAAAATTCATTCTTAAAAAATATAAAATTAAAATATCCGAAATCAAAAATAACGACTATAGACGGAATAAAAGTCGATTTGGATACGGGATGGCTTCATGTAAGAAGTTCAAATACAGAGCCGATAGTTAGAATAATAGCGGAAGCGAAAACCAAAAAAGAGGCAAAAGAATTGATAAAAAA
>CAZRYV010000040.1:0-11555 GCA_964604385.1 uncultured Brachyspira sp. | reverse complement strand
AGAATAATAAAGAAAATTAAATTAAAGGATATATAAATAAAATGAATAATAGAAATAATAAAAATTATAAAAATAAAATTATAACAATTATAAAAATAATATTTATAATCGCATTATTTCCTATATATCTTCATCCGCAGGAGAATAATGAAAATCTTAAAAATAATTTTAAAGAATTGTATTCCAAAATGAAAGAAAAATATTCTTCGATTTATCCAAAAACTTTCGAAGCGCATATAGAAGGAAAAATAGTCGACATGCAAATATCCACAATTCCCGAAAGAAATTATACTTCCTCAAAAGACAAAATTAAATTGAAATTCGTTTTTACTCAAGGAACAAAACCAACTATGACGCTTGAAAATGTGGACAGTTTTTACAGAAATATGTTTGCAATATTCGAAGGAATTTTAGAAACTACGGGATTTTATGCGGTTGTGGGAAACGCTCAAAATTTCAATTCGTTTTCGGACAAATTTATATTCGAAGATTTAAAAGAAGAAAAAGAAAAATATAAAGTGATATTAAGAGCAAAAGGCGAAGATAATGATTACAGCGTAAATTATACAATCGACAAAGAAAGTTTATTAATTGAAAAAGCGGAATATTACAATAAAAAATCAAAAATATACGATGCCAATATTTTATATACGAATATAGAAAAATACACGGTTGTGGAAACTATAAAATATAGAAGTTCTGACGGAGCGGTTAATTCTGAAATAAAATTCGTAGACATTAAAACTTCTTCAAAATAATATAATAATTATAATATAATAATTAAACATAATTTTAAATTATTATAAATAAATTATCTAAAAAATTTTCTATCCAAATAATCTTTCGATAACCTTAAAACGAACGGGCGTCCATGCGGGCAATTTGTCAATATGTTTTCTTTTTCAAGCAAATCGATTAAAATTTGCATATCATTGTTTGAAAGTTTATCCCCTGCTTTCGGTGAATATTTGCATGAGATTGTGCTGCATGTATGTTTTATAAGTTTTTCTAAAGAATTATTTTCGCCTTTTGAAATATAAATATCTAAAATATCTTTAATCATCTTTTCTATTTTCTGATTTTTCGGCATATATATCGGAACTTCTTCTATTATTATGCTGTTTTTTGAATTTGCCTCGAATTTTATTCCGACTGATTCTATAGTTTCTTTATAGCTATTTAAAATATCTATTTCATAATCTCTGTATTCTATTTCGCATGGCACTAACAATTTTTCGTATTCCAATTTTCCATTTATTAAAGTTTTATATATTCTCTCGTAATTTAATCTTTCGTAAGCGGCATGTTGGTCTATTATATACATTTCGTTTCCTCTTTCTGCGACTATATACGAGGAAAATATCTGTCCTACGGCTTTTATATATTCTCCAAATTCTCTTTCGGGAGTATATTCTCTGATTTGATAGGATTGATAATAATTAGGATATTCTTTATTTTCTTTTCTGTAATCGTCTTTATAATCATCATTTTGATTTTGATAATTTTCAAAATTCTGAATTTTAAAAGTCGGCGTAAAATTTATATCCGTTTCAATATTAACAGAATCGAAAGAAACCTCTCCGTTAATTTTGTTAAATATTTCATTGTAAATTATTCCCGATATTTCTCTTTCGTTTTTTATTCTCACTTCTTTTTTACTCGGATGAACATTAACATCGATTTTATTGCAATCCACATTTATATATAAAAAGAAAAACGGATGCCTCTCTCTCGGTATCGCATTGGAATAGGCGTTTTTTATAGCGTAAAAAATCGCTCTGTTTTCTATCGGGCGATTATTTAAAAATATAAAATTATTTTTGCGTATGGATTGACTGATTTTAGAATTTGAAAATAAACCGTAAATTGAAATATTTTCCTTTTCCACATTTATTTCTATAAGATTGGAAAATATATTCTCGTCATTTAAATAATTTTCTATTCTATCTTTCAAGTTTCCGACTTTCAAATAAGAATTTACAAGTTTGTCGTTATTTTTTAATTTCATCGAAATATTCGGCTGAACCAAAGCCTCCGTATCGAAAACTTCCTTTAACAGGAAAAATTCTCTCGCCGTATGTTTTAGAAATTTATATCTTGCCGGTATATTGAAAAAAAGATTTTTAGCTATTATTTTAGTTCCGTTAGAAGCCGCCGCGGGTTTATGTTCCGTTATTTTTCCGGCTTCTGCGATTATTTTTCCTCCGCTAGTTTCGTCTGCGCTTTTTGAAATAATTTCCAAATTCGTGACATCCGATATTGAAGCTAAAGCCTCGCCTCTAAATCCCAAAGTGTATATAGAATCTAAATCTTCTATAGAATGTATTTTACTTGTTGCATGATGCTCTATCGACAGAGGAAGTTCGTCGAATCTTATTCCGATACCGTTATCTTCCACAATCATACTTTTTATGCCTGCCTCTTCAACGGAAACTTCTATATTGTCCGCTCCTGAATCGACTGCATTTTCCAAAAGTTCCTTTAGCATAGAAGCCGGTCTTTCTATAACTTCGCCTGCCGCAATACGATTAGCAACCGATTGAGGCAATTTCATTATTTTCTTATTCATAGTAATTATTTTAACTATTTTTAATTATTTTAATTTAATTATAGCAATATAAAAATTATTATAAGTATTGCAAATATAATAAAAATTTAAAAATTAAAACGGTTTTGAGATTTATCATTTTATATAATCTTCTCTTCCCAAAACTTTTGCCAAATGTTCGATAATAGTTTGTCTTTGAATGGGTTTTACCACATATCCGTCTATTTTAAGTTTTATAAACTCCATTAATACTCCTTTATTGGTATATGAAGTCACAACTATAACTTTTCCCTCGTAATTTAAAGCTCTTATTCTTTTTAATAAATCGACTCCGTTCATTTGAGGCATTTCAAAATCAATCATCAATATGTCGGGTTTGTCTGCGGATTCTTTTAATTGTTTTAAAGCCGACATCGCTCCGTCCGCTTCGAGCATAACATTAAAATCTTCGGAAAGAAGAATCTTCCTTTCGGCTATACGAATCGTGCTTGAATCATCGACTATCATTACTTTATATTGTTTCCCTGTTTTGGGATTAATCCCCAACGGATATGACGCCATAATTATTTCCTTAAGTTTTTTATTATTTTAATTATTCTATTTATTATTTTATTTAATTATTATTTTAAATTATTATTTAAATTCAATATTTTCAATAACATAATTTACAATATTTAAACATTAATGTCAATTGCTTTTTATTGATTTTTAGGTTTATATTTGCCAACCCACAATATTATAATTGATTTTTATATTTTTTTTGTTATTATAAATTCTATGAATATTTCGGTAAAATTGCATAACGAATTAAAAGATAAAAATGTCGAATTAGACTATAAATTAAATTATAAAATAGAAAAAAATGCGAACGGTTTGACGACAGCCTATAAAAATAACAGAGCGGTTCATAGCAAATATAATATTGAAAACGAATGCAAAAGAGCGCTTGAAAAAATTAATAAAAATAAAAATCTTCTTATTATATATGGCTACGGTTTGGGTTATATAGTTAAATATCTGATGGAGAATATAAACGATTATTTTGACGAAAAAACTTTGGAGAATTTGAAAATAATCGTGATAGTCGAAGATACTTATTTATTTAAATATTCCTATTATAATATTTTTAATACCGAAAACGAAAATATTTTTTTTATTCATAACGAAGAGAATATAGATTATATAAATAAAATAATAGATTATAAAATTGTAAACGGAATAAATTTGGTTTTGCTTCCGTCTCTCTCTAAAGAAGAAAAAGATAAAGCGAATAAACTCTATTCTGAAATATTGAATAATATAGAAAAAGAATTTTCAAATATATTTACCAATATGTATTTTGAAAATATATGGACTAAAAATATAATTTTTGCAAGCGAATATATAAATAAATCTCAGGATATTGCAATTTTTAAAAACGCATTTAAAGGTTTGAGAGCTTTATTGATATGTCCCGGTCCCACTTTAATAAATTATATAGAAAAACTTAAAACTTACAGAGAAAATATAATAATAATATGCGTTGACACAAGCTATTCGGTATTATGTAAACATGGCATTATTCCCGATTTCGTTATAACGGTTGACGGAGGATTTTTTAATTCTTTGGATTTTGTCTACGAAAATCATGAATTTTCTTATTTGATAATGGATATAGCCTGCAATAAAATTATACCAAAAATTATCGAAAGCAAGGCGAATATAGTCCGATTTTCTTCCACAGCCGATTTGGGAATTGTAGAATACTTAAAAAAATTTGCAGATTTTTCGTCTCTTACAACTTACAATACGGTAGCCACTACGATGATAGATTTTGCAGATTATACGGGATTGGATGAAGTTCTTTTAATCGGTTTCGACAACAGTTATCCTTATTATCAAAGACATATAAGGCATGCATTATCCTACGAATATATGATTAATAAAACGAATAAATTAAAAACTATGGAATCGTATTATTTTAATGCGATAAAAAATAACTCTAATATAAATGTTTATCCGCCGAGAGAATTTATTTTTGAAAGCCAAATGGAATATTTTAACGAATTAAAAAACAGATATCCGAAAATGCTTATAAAAAGAATCAAATCGGATGCCGTTAATATAAGTTCTTTAGAAGAAGGTATTATAGAAAATTTTTTTGTTTATAATATCAGAAAAAAAGTTTTAAATATGGCAAATAAATTATACAAAAAAAATAATTCGGATAATTTAAATATAAAAGAAATATATAGAGAATTAAAAAATATTTTGGAAGAGTTTAGAAATATTTTAATCAATTATAATGAATATAACGAATATAACGAAAACGATTACGACAAAATAACCAATATAATAAAAGAATATCAAAAAAAAGCGCCGATATTAAAAAACATTTTATCCGCCGCATTTATGATAAGCGAGAGAGGAAAATCTGATATTAAGGACAAATTGAATTTTTTGATTTCGGAAAGTTTAAAAAATGTAAATTATTTTTTAACGAGAATCGATATTGCGATAAAATAATAAAAAAAATAAAATATTTAAGATAAAATATAATTATGTTAACTAATTATTCCCATAAAACAAATGATAAATTAATATAAAATTTTATATAAAAAATCACAAAAAAAATAAAAAAAATCATTGACTATTTACAAATAATTGTTATCTTATTAATGTAGGGTTGAGAGAATCCGAACAAATTAATTTTAATGGAGGTATCTTATGTCAAAGAGATATTCAAAACTTAATTTAAGAGCATTGTTATTTTTGTTAGTAGCAATAATAGTGGTTGCGAGTTTTGCGGCTTGTAAGAAAAGAAATCAAACGCCGTCTAACTACAGTTATGAAGTCGATGCGCCTACTGGACCGGTAGACCAAAATGGTAATGTAATCAAAATAACCAATTATGTTACAAATAATTTTATAGTTACCAATAAAGAATATATATTTGTAACAAATGAAATACCTATGTGGGGAACAATTTATGTTACAAATTATGTTACGAATGTCGTAGGTGGCGAAATTATAATTAAGACGAATTATGTCTATGTTGACAAAGTTCAGACGATAACCAATTATGTTACGAATATTGTTCCTGATTTGGAAAATACCGTTTCAAAATGGCATTCTTCTTTTATGTATAAAGTTTATGCTCCGTTTGCGGGAATAGGAGCCGAAGGAGATTGGAAATATACAAATTTGTCATACATGGATACGGAAGCATTAAGCGAATGGTGGAAAAGAGTTATACATAGATACGCTTTCGAGGGCGGAAACGAATTTTATATAAATAACCCCGATGATTTTAACGGAACCTCATATTTCTATTTCGACGACAATATGAATATCCGTTGGAGTAGGAGACCTTTCGATATAGTGAAGAAATTCGTTCAAGGTTTGATAGTTCAGTATAGAGGCGGAAGTTCAGAGGGAGCCTATGCTATAGCCGGACTTTATCAGTTAAATAATAGTTCTGCCACGATGCGCGGTTGGGGAAATGACGGAGTTAATAAGATGCAAGGATATTATGTAAGAAAAGACAGAAATGTAGGCGAATACGATATAGTGGTTTTGAATACGGGACATGTTATAGACGGACGACATTACGGTTTCCAAATATATAATACAAGCTTCAACTATGCGTATGGAACGAATCCATTTAAAGAACAAAAACCTGAATATTATATGTCAAAGATTACGCTTGTTTTAGACTTGTGGAAGAATATAAGACCGTATCCGATAGAACAGCAAAATATGCAATTCAAATACGGAAAAGTATACAGACCTAATTAAAGCGATTTGCTAAAATAGATTGATTTAATAAAATGGTAATTAATCTTATTTAGTTGAGTTTTGAATAAGGGCTTGCCGTTATGCGGCGAGTCCTTATTTTTTAACTTTATTTAACTTTGTTTAACTATTTACAAAAACATTCAATTAACATAAAATTATCATAATATATAATTAGTATAATAAAAGGTAATTCTAATGAAAACTATAAATTTAATATTGGGTAATCATAATCATCAGCCTGTTGGAAATTTTGATTTCGTATTTGAAAGCACCTATCAGAAAGCCTACAAACCTTTTTTGGATACGCTTGAAAAATATAAAGATATAAAATTTAATTTCCATTATACGGGAAGCCTTTTATTGTGGATAGAAAAAAATCATCCCGAACATATTGAAAAATTAAAAAATTTAACAAAAGAAAAAAGAATAGAAATTCAAAGCGGCGGTTTTTACGAACCGATTATGCCTTCGATTCCTGACAGAGATAAGGATATTCAGATTAAAAAATTAAATAAATACATAATGGATAAATTCGATTTTATAGCTAAAGGCGCTTGGATTGCAGAAAGAGTATGGGAACCTACTTTGGTTAAAAATCTCGCAAAAAACGATATTAAATACATTATGATAGACGATTCGCAATTTCTAACTACTGGAATCGATACAAAAAATATTTACGGATATTTTATAACGGATAATGAAAATTATAAATTAAATATATTTCCAATCTCGCAAGAACTTCGCTATTTGATACCGTTTAGAGAAGTCGAAAAATCAATAGAATATTTAAAATCAATCGCCACGGAAGAAGGAGACAGAGTCGTGGTTTTGCATGATGACGGCGAAAAATACGGAGATTGGCCCGGCACTCAAAAATGGGTTTACGAAGACAAATGGCTTGAAAAATTTTTTGAGGCTTTAAGCGAAGAAAAAGACATTATAAAAACCGTAACTTACAGCGAGTATATGAAGAAATATCCTCCGATTTCAAAAATATATATTCCGACAGGCTCTTATGAGGAAATGCTTACTTGGGTATTGCCTGCAAAAGTTCAGGATGAATTTCATTCAAAACTCGAGGAGTTAAAAAAATCGAATGAAAACGAAATTATTACAAAATTTATGCGAGGCGGATTTTGGAGAAATTATTTTGCAAAATATTCAGAAAGCAACAGAATGAACAAAAGAATGATTTACGCTTCGAATATATTTGAAGGGTTTAACAGAGTAAATAAAGAAAATAACAAAAGCAGCAATAAAGACAATAAAATTAACAATGAAATAGAAATTGCTTTGGACTATTTACTTAAAGGACAATGCAACTGTCCGTATTGGCATGGAACTTTCGGAGGACTCTATTTAAACAATTTGAGACATTCGACATATTCTAACTTAATAAAATCAACTTCGATATCCGAAAAAAATATTTACGGAAAAAATTATTTTATAGAAGAAGAGATTGATTTTGATATGGACGGCAGAGACGAGATAATCGTATCTTCCGAAAAAGAGACTTTAATATTTCATACTTTAAGCGGTTCTTTGATAGAATGGGATTTAAAAAAAGAAAACCCTATAAATTTAATAGACGCTTTAAGAAGAAGAGAAGAGGCTTATCATATATCGGCTATGCGAAATGCGAATAACGAAAATCAAAACGAAGGACATGTATCGATTCATGAAATAGCGAAAAAAGTTGACGAAAAAATTGCAAAATATTTAGTTTTCGATAAAAATGAAAAAGTATTTGCAATCGACCATTTTCTAAATAAGATTCCGACTGCGGAAGAATTTCAATTATTGCAATACGAAGAGAATTCCAATTTCTTCGAATCTTATTATAAAATAACGGAAAATAAATTTAACGAAGATTTTGCAACGATAATATTTAACAGAGAAGGAAAAATTAACGGTAAAAATATTAATCTTACAAAAAAATATATTATTAACTCTACGGGCGGTTTTTCGCTCGAAGCTATTATAGAAAATAAATCGGAAGAAGAAATAGAATTCGTTTACGCTTTGGAAAACAATATTACTTTGCTTGCGGGATACGAAAAAGACAGATATTATATCGGAGACGGTAAAAAAATATCGGAAAATCTTTCAAAAGTCGGAGAATATGAGGGAAAAGTTTTCGGTATGGCAGACGAATCTTATATAAAAATAAAAATATCGATTGAATGCGAGAATAAAACGAATTATTTATATATGCCAAATTATACCATTTCGGACGCTGTCGATAAACTTGAAATGAATTATCAGAATTCCACTATAGTTTGTTTGAAAAAAATTAATTTGAAACCTAACGAAAAAGAATCGTATAAATTTAAAATAAGCGTTAAAAATATTTAATATAAATCTAATCGAAGGGCAAGATAATGAAAATTTTTTGTATAATTTCGGATATTAAATACTCGGGCAAAACCTATTTGGCATCTCATATAGCGTCTTCTCTAAAAATATTGGGTAAAAAAGTATGTTATTATAAACCTTTCGTGATGGAAGTTAAAGACGGAAAATTATTCGACTGCGAATATATAAAAAAAACAACTAATTTAAACGCTTCCGACATATTCGTTTCTTACGCTACAAACGGAAATATATCGCCTTTGCATAGCATAGATAAAAACGAAAAAAATATCGAGCAAAAGGATATTAACGATTTAATATACGAAAATAGCGACAATTACGATTATATGATTTTAGAATCTTTAAGTTTATATTCTCCGATAAAAGAAAATTATAATTTTATCGATTTAATATCGGATATAGAAATTGAAAAACAGATAATACCGATAGTAAAATACGATTCGAATATTATACATTCATGTTTGGAACAAATAGGACTCCTTCATCAAATAGGTTTTAAATCTCCGTTTATAGTGATAAATGTTAATAGAGATATTTTTGTCTCTACGGATGTTATAGAATATATAAGAAAACAAATTAGTCCGATTAAAATTTATTTGACAGAATTCGAATCCGAAATTAAAAAAATAGAAGAGATAAAATATCCTAATATAATAAAAGAACTTATCCCGTTAAATTATTAAGTTATAATTATACCTTTTGACGGAATATTTAAAACTTTTATAATCGAACGAACATTTTTTTTCTCAAAACTTAATCTCATAGCTTCCGAAACTTTATTTATTATATTTTTGTCGTCTTTTACCAAAGCGAGTATCGAAGAACCTGCGCCGCTAATAGTTGAAGAATATGCTCCCGCTTTTTTTGTTTCTTTAAATAATTTTTGTAAATTAGGAATAAATTTTGCCCTGTAATCCTGATGAATTTTATCTTCGGTAGCGACTTCGAGCAAATCGAGTCTGTTTGAAAATAAAGCGGAAGTGAGCATAGCCGCCCTTGAAATATTAAATATAGCGTCCTCTCTTTTTATTTCTTTAGGCAAAATATTTCGCGCTATTTCCGTGCTTAAATAAAAATCGGGAATTGAAACTATTGCTTTTAGATTTTTCGGAGGTTTTATTTTTATATATTTAAAATCTTCGTTTTTTTTAACTACTCCTGAAATTATTCCGCCGAGTATAGCGGGAGCGACATTATCGGGATGACCTTCTATTTGAACCGCCATATTTAATATGTCTTTTTCTATAATCAGTTTATTTCCAAGCATATAGTTGGCAGAAAGCAATCCTCCGACAATAGCCGCCGAACTGCTTCCGAGTCCCCGAGAGAGCGGAATTCTGTTTATACATTTTACTATATATCCTTTATCGGGCTTTGATTTTAATTTTTTGAAAACCAATTTCATTGCAGAATATATCATATTATCTTTTTTTGATATTTCGTTTTCTCCCTCGCCATAAATTTCAAATTCTATTTTTTTTGAATCTTCGTTATCGAAAATCTGAATCTCGTTATATAAAGTTAAAGCAAGTCCCACGCTGTCGAATCCCGAACCTATATTTGCGCTCGTTGCGGGAATTTTGAATGTTATAAGTTTTTTATTTTTTTTAAACTTTTTTAAATTATTCATAAATCATACTCCGATAACTTTTCTTATGGCTGCAATATTATTTTCAACTTTTATCGGAGCTTCGGATATTTTTATCGCGTTGTCGGGGTCTTTTAAACCGTTGCCCGTAAGAACGGAAACGATAACATCGCCCGCTTTTAATTTTCCAGCTTTATAAGTTTTTATGATTCCAGCCAAAGAAGCCGCTGATGCCGGTTCTGCGAATATTCCCTCTTCTTTTGAAAGCATAGAATAAGCTTCAATTATTTCATCGTCCGTTACAGAATCTATAAAACCTTTCGATTCGTTTGCGGCATTAACTGCAAGTTGCCAGCTTGCGGGATTTCCTATTCTTATCGCCGTAGCCAAAGTTTGAGGATTTTCTATGATTTTATTTTTCACTATAGCGGCTGAACCTTCCGCTTCAAAACCTATCATTTTAGGGAGATTTGAAATTATATTTTTATCTTTATATTCTTTAAAACCCATCCAATAAGCCGATATATTTCCCGCGTTTCCTACGGGTATCGCCAAATAATCGGGCGCTCTTCCCAACGCATCGCATATTTCAAAAGCGGATGTTTTTTGTCCTTGAAGTCTGTAAGGATTAATTGAGTTAACGAGAGTTATCGGATAATTATTTGTAATATCTATAACCGATTTCAAAGCGTCGTCAAAATTTCCGTTTATCGCTATAACTTTAGCTCCATACATTAAAGCCTGAGCCAATTTTCCCAAAGCTATATTTCCATCGGGAATGAGAACTATGCATTGAATGTCGCTCCTTGCGGCGTATGCGGCGGCGGATGCGGATGTGTTTCCCGTAGAAGCGCACATTATGGCTTTAGAACCTTCTTCCAAAGCTTTAGCCACAGCCATTACCATCCCTCTGTCTTTAAAAGAACCTGTAGGATTTAATCCGTCATACTTAAAATATAATTCTATTTTGCCAAGTTTTTCGCCTATTTTTTCAGCTTTTATCAAAGGAGTGTTTCCCTCGTTCAAAGTTATAAGCGGAGTTTTATCGTTTATCGGCAAATAAGATTTATATTCCTTAAGCAATCCTTTCCAAACTTTCATAATTTTACCTTTTTTGAAATTATAATATAAGAATATATAATTAAATCTAATTTTTTTCAATAAATTTTATTTCAAACACTTGACAAAAAATTAAAAAACTATATTATATAAATAATATTTAATAAAAATAGTTTAGGACAAATTAAATATGATTAATAAACACTGTGA
>CAZRYV010000039.1:0-14511 GCA_964604385.1 uncultured Brachyspira sp. | reverse complement strand
TAGGAATATTTTGTGATATTGATATATTCGATTTATGTTATTTTAATGTATTTATTTTATCCGTTAATATTTGCGGTATTTTCAATTATAATGCTTTTCAATAAGCCCGTAAGAAAAGGAGTTTTATCAAGGCTCGGGTTTATATATCCTAAAGAAAATTATAGAAACGCCGTGTGGATTCATGCCGTAAGCGTAGGAGAGATAGTCGCCGTTAAAGAAATAGTTTTTAATTTGCTTGAAAAAGGATATTCGATTTATCTTTCGACTACAACGGTGGGAGGATTCGATATAGCCAAAAAGAATTACGGAGATAAAGTGGAATTATTTTATCTCACTTTAGATTATCCTAATATGATAAACAAACTCATTAAATTAATATCTCCCGAATATGTAATGATAACGGAAATAGAAATTTGGCCTACTATGATTTACTCGCTTCATAAAAAACTTATACCGCTCTATATGATTAATGGAAGAATCGGAAAAAAAGAATTAAAAGGTTATAAGAATTTTAAATTTTTCTTCAAGCCTTATTTTAATATGTATAGAAAAATTCTCGCTCAAAGTCAAATCGACAAAGATAATATGATTAAAGTAGGAATGCCCGAAAATTTGATAACAGTCACGGGAAATTTAAAATACGATATTAATTATTCGGTTAATGAAAAAAAAATAGACGATTTGGAAAGCAGAATACCCGCAAACAAATTCGTAATAACGGCGGGAAGCACTCACAGTAACGAAGAAGAAATTATATTGAAAGCGATTGATTCTTTGGGAATAAAAGAAGAAGTGTATATAGTCATAGTTCCGAGAGATATAAACAGAGGAAACGAGATAAAAGAAACCGCATTAAAATTAGGCTATAATCTGCCACTTTATATGGAATACGAAAAAAACTCCGAAGATGGAATAATAATAAACACTATAGGCGAACTTTTGAATTGGTATAAACTATCAGATTTGGTTATAATGGGCGGCACTTTCATTGGAAATGTCGGCGGACATAATATACTCGAAGCGATTTATTTTAAGAAACCCGTTATAGTGGGAAAATACATGTATAATTTTATTGAAATTCATGAATATATGAAAGAATATATATTTAATTGCGACGATAAAAAGAATCTTGCTAAAGTTATAAAATATGCTTACGAAAACGAAGAGATTAGAAATTCATTATCACAAAAAGCTTACGATTTGTTTATAAAAAATAACGGCGCTTCCAAAAGAACAATCGATATTATAAATAAATTTCAAGGAATATCAAATTAAATATTTTATTCAAACATTTAACTTCAAGCATTTAAATTAAATTTCAACGAGATATAATCGCTTGCACTGTATAAAGAACCGATAACCAAAGAAGGAATATTTTTTTCTTTCGATAATTCCTGCATATATTTTACGGCTTCTATAAAATTTTCTATATGAATTACCTCTTTTCTGTCTTTCAAATATTGATAAGTTTTATAACTGTCCTTTTCTTTATAATCGGTATTCGGCGAACTTACGATTATAAAAGCGTCAATATCTTTCAATATTTTGCACATTCCTTTTATATCTTTTTCGCTTAAAGGAGCAAAAAGTATTATAAGATAATCATACCATTTATAAATAGTTTTCAATACTCGTAAAAGCGACTTTGAATTATGCGCTCCGTCCACTATTATATCGGGATTTCTCTGAATAAAAGTAAGCCTAGCGTTTATATTAAAATTTTTTATCGAATCTATAGCCTTATAGTATAATTTTTCATCATTATTTATAAGCAAAGTAAAAGACTTGAAAGCCAACGATATATTTTCCGATTGATGCTCTCCCAAAAGAGTGGTTTCAAATTTATAACTTTTTCCATTTTCAATATAATCAAATTCCAATTTTTTATTCGTATTTGATATTATATCCGCTGCAAAATCTCTTCTAAAAATATATAATTTTGATTTTTTCTCTTCGGCGATTTTTTCTATTATATTTATCGATTCTTTTTCCTGATACGCCGACACTACTATAGAATTTTCTTTTATTATTCCCGCTTTCTGTTCCGTTATTTCTTCTATAGTCTCTCCGAGTATTTCAGTATGGTCGTAAGATATCGAAGTTAATACGCTTATGCAAGAATCTACAATATTTGTGCAGTCGAGTTTTCCGCCTATTCCGACTTCGATGCAGGCATAATCTACATTCTGAATATAAAAATAATATAATCCTACTACCGTAAATATTTCAAATACCGTTATATTTTTTAAAATTTCGTTATCGTCCAAAATATTTTTTATTTTTTTGGTTATATTTATAAAATCGTTTTCGCTTATCCATTCGTTATTTATGGCTATTCTCTCTCTAACATCCACTATATGAGGCGAGACAAAAGAAGCGGTTTTATATCCTACAGACTTAAGCATATTCGATAAAACTAAAGCGGTAGAGCCTTTGCCTTTAGTTCCCGTTATATGAATTACCTTAAAAGTTTGTTTATATTTTAAAATACTTAAAATTTCTTTGACGGTATTTATATGATTAAGATTATTCTTATGCAGATTCTTTTTACCCATAAAAGAGTATATATAATCTAAAGCATCTTTTATATTATTTATATCATTCATTTTTATTCCAATTATTTATCGACTAATTTTAATCGATTTTAGTTTATAAGATTTTTAACCTCATCCCAACTTAATTTATTTATATCATTCATAGAATCTCCGACTACATTGTCTATAAGTTTTTTCTTTTTATTCTGAAGTTCCAATATTTTCTCTTCGATAGTTCCTCTCGTGATTAATTTATAATTTGTAACGACTCTCTTCTGCCCTATTCTATAAGCTCTGTCCGTAGCCTGATTTTCAACCGCGGGATTCCACCATAAATCGTAATGAATAACCGTATCTGCTTGAGTTAAAGTCAAACCTGTTCCTGCAGCTTTTAAACTTAATAAAAATATCGGAGCTTCTCCGTTATTGAATTTATGAATCAAAGGCATTCTATCTTTTGTTTTTCCGTCCAAATATAAATAATCTATATTTAATTTTTTCAAAGCCTCTCTCATTATATTAAGCATTTTCGTAAAAGAACTAAATACCAAAATACTATGTCCGCCGGATATCGCCTCTCTTATAGTTTCAATAAACAGATTAAATTTACCGCTCGTATGAATATCCTTTCTCAGATCCTGATGCAATAATCTCGGATGACAACAAACCTGTCTTAATCTAGTTAAAGCTGAAAAAATTTCTATATGCGATTGAGCAAATCCTTTCCTTTTAACTGTTTCGAATATTTCAATTCTTGCAGCTTCGAGTATCGACATATAAAGTTCCTTTTGTTCTTTGGTTAAATCGCAGTAAGTTATAACCGTATGTTTCGGAGGCAAATCTTTAAGGACATCGGTTTTTAATCTTCTTAATATAAAAGGAGCGATTCTTATTTTTAATCTTTCCAATGCTTCGGCGGAATTCTCGTTTCCCGAAATTATGGGAGCTTCGTAATCTTCCAAAAAATCCCTATGTTTTCCCAAAAATCCCGGCATCAAAAAATCGAACATAGACCACATTTCGCTTATGCCGTTTTCTATCGGAGTTCCGCTTAAGGCGAGTCTCTTTTTTGATTTCAAACTCTTTACGGTTTTAGCGTTTTGAGTATTGGCGTTTTTTATATGCTGCGCTTCATCCAATACCACATAATTAAATTCTTTTTCGCTTAAAAATTTTATGTCTCTTCTTAAAGTGGAATAAGAAACTATAGCTATATCGTAATTGTTCACGGCTTTTATTCTTTTCATTCTCGATTTTATATTTCCCGTTAAAGTTATAACCTCTAGAGACGGAGCGAATTTTTTTATCTCGTAATACCAATTAGCCACGCAGGAAGTCGGCGCAACTATCAAAGAAGTTAATTTAGAACCGTTTTCTTTTTCTTTTAAAATAGACGCTATAGTCTGAAAACTTTTTCCAAGTCCCATATCGTCCGCAAGTATTCCGTTTAACGACATATCCGCAAGTTTTCTAAGCCATTTATATCCCACCAACTGATAATTTCTAAACTCTCCTTTTATGCTTTTCGGCGGACTTTCGTCATAATCGACTTTTTTTATATCCGCTATGGTTTTAGCCGCATTATCGTCCAAATTTAATTCTATACCGCTATGTTTTTCAAGCATATCCGCAAAATACGGAGCGCTGAACATCGGAATTAAATATCCGTTATTTTCTTTTTGTTTTATTTCTTCTATCGATTGATTATCCTTAAACATTTTTGCCAAATAGTCTATGATTTCCAAATCTATTGGAACAAAAGAACCGTTTTGAAGCCTTATATATTCTTTATTTTCCATTTTAACCGTTCTTATTATATCAGACAAATCATATATTTCTTTAACGCCTTCGAAAGAAAAATTAATCTCAAAAAAATTTATATCTCTTGTAAGAGACGCTCTCATTTTAAGAGGTTTAACATTGAGTTTAAGAGATTTAAAAGATTCGCGGTAGAAAAAAGTCCATCCTGGATCTTGAAGCGAAGGAAGAATCTTATAGCATAAATAAAATATTTTCTCGTCATCCGCCGTAGAAAAAGTATAATCTCCCGCCCTATCCAAATATTTTGACAATGTATCACAAAAATAATTTTCTTTTTCAATATCTCTATATATCTCGCCGCTTTCAAACATATAACCGCTTGTAAATTTATTAGTATATGGGTCAAGAGTAAAAGAGCCGTATTTAAATTTAATCGTGGAAAAAACATTAGTTCCGTCATAATCCAAATATACGAGCGACTGAACGGGAAAAGCCATTATTTCGTTGTCCGATATATCTTCGGGAAGTTCTATATTGAAATCTTTTTTTAGATTCGGCAAAACTCTCGAGCAAAAATCCTTTATATAATCCTTGTTTACTATAACGGAATTTTTAAATATATTTTTTTTTATTTTCGCATAAGACGGTTTCGTTTCGTAAAAAATATCCTTATAAAGTATATAATCGCAATTCTCCCCGAAAGTATAAATTTTATTCAAATCGAAATCTTTTATATTTAGATTAAGCGTTAAATCTTTTTTTTCGTTATAATAAGCCGTAAGAGATAGATTTAAAATATCGTCTGCAAAAATAATCACTTTGCTTTCGAGTCTTATATTTGAAATATCTTTTAATAAATTCAAACATTTGCAAGCGTTATAATCTTTAAACCATAATTTTCCGTTTTCCTGACTTTGCAAAGCCTCGCCATAAATATTATTCAAAAATCTTATTAATTTTGCCTCTCCCCTACCGAAATCTTCAAGTTCTATTTTATATTCTTTATCTTCTATATTTTGCTTTTCCCCGACTATGCATGAAAATAAAAAATTCTCAAGTTCGTTTATTCTCAATTCTCTTCTGCTTTCGTTATCGATTAATTTTAAAGACAAACCGAGAGTTTTTTCATTATCTTCGCCTCTAACGGAAAGCAAAACGGAAAGCCCGAAATATTCTCTGTAAAGATTATCTCTATAATTTTCCATTAACGGCGCTCTCGTATAATACAACCAATTCTGACGCTCGTTTATATTTTTATCCTCTTCTTTATTATTTAAATTATCATTATCAAAATTTATTAAATCATTATTCGACTCTTTCAACATTTCTTTATCTGCTCTATAATACCGTATTATTTTTTATAAAAAATTCTTAATAAATATTTAAATCTAATTGCATAGATTCTAATAACCTTTTATTAGATATTTCAACATTATAAGGATCTATTTCCATTCCTATATAATGTCTATTTATATTTTTAGCAGCTATACATGTTGTCCCTGAACCAGCAAAAGGGTCTAATATAATTGCATTTTCTTTAGTAACCAGAGAAATCAAAAATTCCATTAGTCTTAATGGTTTTTGATTTACATGATTACCAAAATCACTTTTTAAAGTTTCCACTTTAACAATGTTATCATAAAAATTATTATTTTTATAATTTAAATTATATTTTTTTATTGCTTCTTCGTTCCAAGCTCCAACCTCATTATTTATTACATTATCGGCTATTGTCCCACCTATTTTATAAGGTTTTTGAAACCATAAAATAGGTTCAAATATCGGTCTTAAATTAGCTACTCGCCAACCTTTCCATTTTTCTTCATTTTCATCATCATTTCTTCTTTCATAAATCGACGATAACCTTTGTGCTTTTGCAGCTGCGAAATTCTTTTCCCATGCGAGCATATCTTTAAAAGTAAATCCTGCATCCTCTAACGCAACGATACATCTATGAGCGTATCTCCTACCTGCAAAAATAAAGCAACTCCCTCCTGCTTTTAAAACTCTTAACCATTCCGAAGCCCATTTGGAACACCATTCCTGATATTCAAGCGGTATCTTTTTATCCGATTCACTCCATCCATTTAGCGGTTTTCCCCGTCTTTTAAATAAACTCCCCATTTCTAATTGAGCGTTTGAAGTTCCTCCCAATGCGGAATTTGAATTATTATGCAAAATATCCCAATCTTCATAACATATACCATAAGGAATATCTGAAACTATAGCATGGACATATTCGTCTTCTACTAATTTTATTAATTCTATAGAATCCCCACATAATATTTCATCTATCATAATTTAACCCTTTAACAAAATCATTTATATGTTTTATTTTTTCTTCCAATTTTTTAGATTTAATCAATTCCATTATGGCTTCTTTTTTAGAATAATTATTTATTAATTTAATTTCATTTTTTAAATATAGAATTTCATTATTGCATCTATTTTCTATCTTAATTTTTTGATGTTTTAACACATCTATAAATTCTTTTTCATTTTTGTCTATATTATTACAGAGATATTTATTAAAATCATATAAAAAACATTCTTTTCTATTTTCAAATAAAACTTTACTTGAATTATATTTACCAAAATTCCATATAGGTTCAAAATTGAACCTATCGCTTTCTTTAATATTATTCTTTATAAAAAAAATAAAATGTTCCCAGCTGAATAAACAAACATTAAATTCCATAGATTGAGAATAAATTTGACTCATTCTTTTAGGGTATTGAAAATATGGATTGCATAAAACCGAATATTTGCAATCTATTTTCCATTTTGAAAGAGAATTTATTTTAAAATCTTTTTGATTTTTTGCAGTTCTGCTCATTCTAAATGATTTTGCATCAGCTACAAGAGAATATCCATGAAATTTTGATTTTGCATATACATCTGCAGAATTACTCCTTTGTTTTAATACTTTAGAATCTAAACCTATTTCAATAAAGGCTTTTGATAAAACAATATCCGATACTTTTGAAAATAGTTTTTCTTCTGTAGAATCATGCTCTATATTTTCTGGTATAGTGCCTATTTCTTCCAATATATTTAAAAAATTAGAATCATTATATATAAAATATTTTAACTCGTCCGTAGCTTTATCAAATTTTAAGGATTTGACTTCATTAATTTTTTTTAATAATTCATCAAACATATATGATATTATACTAGAATTAATCCTTTTGTCAAAATTTTCTTTATAAAATAATTAAAAAAAGGTTTCAAGAATTAACTCAAAGCCTTTATATTTTTTATAAAAATAAAATAAATTTAAATAAATTAAAAAATTAAATAAAATTTATTTTTTGATAAGATTAAACTCCAATTGTGGGATAGGTATATTTATAATATTTCCATCCGACAAATGTCCCTCTCCTATAGCCGTAAGTTTTCCTTCGGCATTACTTGAAAAATTTACAGTCAATTTAGCTCTTACCTTCATTTTGACTCCGCTAGGGATTATATTTTCCTCTCCATAATAAAACGAATAACTAGTATTGCCGTTTTTAGTTATATCGTTAATCTTCGTTTCGTTTCTATCATTAAAAATTATAGAACCGTCTGAATTTATGGTGAAAATCTCATCGATTGGATTATCTTTATCGCACCAAGTTCCTCTATAGGATTCTATCCCTTTTGGATTTTCTTTCGAGCTACAACTTGAGTAAATTAAAGCCGCTAAACATATTAGAAATAACGGTTTAAAAAATTTGTTCACTTTTGAACACTCCTTAAAAATTTATAATTTATTAAAAACCTTATAAAAATAAATTCGATAAAAAATTTAAAATAAAGTCTTTTGTCATAAATAAATATTCCCTAAAAGTAAAGTTAGGAATAAATAAAGTAATAAAGAATTTTATCAAAAATAACATATAGAAATTATAAGTTTGACAAATATAATCGTTTTAGTATAATTTAATATTATAAAATTAGGATGGTAAAACATAAAATGAGAATAGGTTTCGGTTATGATTCTCATATATTTGAAAAAGACAGAAAATTAATATTGGCGGGAATAGATATTCCTTACGAATTTGGATTAAAAGGACATTCGGACGCCGATGCGGTAATTCATGCAATGATAGATTCCATATTCGGAGCTTTATGTTTGGGCGATATAGGAAGCCATTTTCCCGACAACGATAGCGAATATAAAAATATTTCGTCTGTAAAATTGCTTGAAGAAACCGTAAAAATAATGGAAGAAAAAAAATATACGATTTCAAACGCTGACATTACGATTATAATCGAAAAGCCAAAATTAAGAAATTATATTGATTCTATGAGAGAGAGTTTATCAAAAGTATTAAAAACAAATGTTGAAAATATATCGATAAAAGCTAAAACTAACGAAAAAATGGACGCCGTTGGAAGAGGAGAAGGAATAGCGGTTTACTGCGTATCTTTATTAAAACCTAAAAATTAAAAAACTTTATTAAATAAAATAATGAAATAAAAACATAAAATAAAAAAGGAAAATAATATGGGAAATAAAATTACTACTAAATATTTACTCGATTTGGTTTCAAGGAGTTTCGCTTTGGCGATTCCTCTGCTCGATAAAAATAAAAAAATAAAAGTGGAAGTTCAATATCTTCTTGCGAGAATAATAGACACTATAGAAGATTCGATGCATGAAGTCAAAGACAAAGAAACGCTGATAACGGGATTTATAAACATATTAAAAACGGCAAATACCGAAAATTTGGAGAATTTTAAAAAAGTGGCGATAAGCAAAACCGTAAACGAAAACGATAAAATACTTATAGAAAATCTAGACATCGTCCTTAAAGCATTCTTTAATTTTCCAATAGAAATAAAAAATATGTCCATCTCATACCTTAAGGAAATGGGATACGGTATGATATATTATCAAGACCATATAATAACGAGCTTCGACGACTTAAACGATTATTGTTATTATGTCGCGGGAACGGTGGGACTTTATTTAACGGAACTGACAAGATTATCGGACGGATTAAATTTAGACAAAGAAAAAGCGAAAAAACTTGGAATATTTTTGCAGAAAATTAATATAATAAAAGACGCCAAAATGGATTATAATGAAAAAAGAGTATTTTGGCCCTCATCTCTTTTCGATAATGAAAATCCCGCTCCGTATTTTGAAGATATTGCATATATGGATAAATCTTTGGAAGTATTGAATAAAATGATAGAAAACGCAACGAACGAATTTAAATCTTCAATAGAATATATCATGAGTATAGAAAAAAAGGCGCAA
Source organism: uncultured Brachyspira sp. (assembly GCA_964604385.1). GTDB lineage: Bacteria > Spirochaetota > Brachyspiria > Brachyspirales > Brachyspiraceae > Brachyspira. Next base: position 4,965 of record CAZRYV010000039.1, on the reverse strand, counting down.
GGATATAGAAGGTTTTGTTTGATTTCGGTATTGATGGGCTATGAAACATTAAAACTTATAAAAAATAATTACGATTTATTTACGGACAAAACATTAAAAATACCAAAAAAAACGACTGTCGAAATAGTCTCAAAAGTGAAATCCGATTTTTACACCAATAAAAAACTTGAAGATATTATCACATAATGTAGCTTTATTGTGGCTTGAAAAAACTCGAAGTAGTCTATTTTTAATAAAATTTTTTTGAATTTTTTGCCATCTATTTGTTTTTAGCGATTTTAAACTATTGACAAAAAACGGTTTTTATGTAAAATAGTTTGCATTGACATTCAATTTATTTGAAAAACCTGCAGTATACTGCAGGTTTTTATTTTTATGGGAAAAATATTTGCGTATATAGACGGATTCAATTCTTATCATTGTTTAAAAAATGCTATAGAGAATAAAAATACAAAATTAATTGAAAAAAACAAATGGATAAACTATAGAAAATTAATTTCCTTATTCTTTGGTAAAAACGATAATATAGATAAAATTATGTTTTTCTCCGCAATTCCTTATCACCTGTCAAAAGATAAAATAAAAAAGCATAAATTATATTACGAAATACTTACAAAATATTGTAATATAGAAGTCGCAAACGGAAGATTTGGAGAAAAATTTATCGATTTAGAATGTAAATACTGCGGTAAAACCTCTAAAAGAATAAAAAAACATGAAGAAAAAGAAACTGATGTCGCAGTCGCAATAAATATTTTATATGATGCGCTTACCGTAGAGGATTTTGATACGATAGTAATAATATCCGCAGATACAGATTTTATTCCGATAATCGAAATGATTTTAGAAAAAACTAATAAAAAAATTAAAATGTTGTTTCCAATAAATTCAAAAATCAATAATAAATTTCAAAAAATAAAAAATAATAATTATAAATCAAAAAGTATTAAAGAAACTCACATAATAAAATCTCAAATTCCAGATACTGTTAATATTAATGGCAAAACTTATAAAACTCCATATTAATAATAGTTGATTTTATAAATTAATAAACATAAATAAAAACGAATTTCATTTTGTATAGATTGCTTCGCCTATGTGGTGGATAGAAAAATAAACCGCTATTTGTAAACAAGTAATTGTTATTTAAGTCATATTTTTAAATAATTAATCTTTATATAATAATATAATTATTCTTTATTATGCAAATAAATTAATTTTGCACCTCTTCCCCCGAGTCGTTCTGGGGCTTCTGCGGAATATTTTATATAATATTTTCCTTCGGTTGCTATATAATATTCCACCAAATCTTTTAAAACGGATATTTTATTTTCGCTTCTGAATCCTTTGCCATGAATTATTAAAACGACTTTTAAATTATTTTTTTTAGAGTCGAAAATAAATTTTTTTACGCAATTTAAAGCCCTTTCTCTTGTAAGTCCATGCAAATCCAAAATATCTTCGGGTTTTGCATTTTTTATATTCGGTTTAAATTTCAAGCGAACATTTTTATCTCTATAATTTTTATCCGTGCAATTATTATAATGATTTTTTATATGATTTGAACAATCGAGATTTTTAACGGCATTCAAAAACATCTCTCTGTCTTCTTCGCTACAATCGTTATAATATTTTTCAGTGTTCGATATATTATTTTTATTACCGCGACTAATCGGAATATTCTTTTTAACTTTTTTATTTTTTAAATTTTCTTTTAAATCATCGGGGAAATATCCATGCTCCAAATAAAACTCGAATAATTCTCTGTCGTTGGAATTGCCGCGAGATTCTTCGGACATGGTTAAATCCTCGCTATGAATTTAATAACTTAAGAAATTCAAAATTATTTTTCGTGGAATTCATTTTATCTATAATTTTTTCTATAAATCCGTATTCGTCCATATTTGCGCTTTGACTTTGGGCGTTTCTTATAAGACGCATTTTAGCAAGCTCTTCTTCCGTCAAAAGCAAATCGTCCCTTCTTGTGGATGAAGAATCTATGTCAATCGCAGGAAATATTCTTCTATTTGCAAATTTTCTATCCAAATGAAGTTCCATATTTCCCGTGCCCTTAAACTCTTCGTAAATATAATCGTCCATTCTGCTTCCCGTATCTACCAAAGCCGAAGCGATTATAGTTAGCGAACCGCCTTCTTCTATATTTCGTGCGGCGCCAAAAAATCTTTTAGGCTTATGCAATGCGTTCGAATCGACTCCTCCCGTAAGTATCTTTCCGCTAGCGGGAACTACCAAATTATAGGCTCTCGAAAGTCTAGTTATAGAATCGAGTATAATAACCACATCATGTTTATTTTCAACTAATCTTTTAGCCTTCTCCAAAACCATATCGGAAACCTGACAATGTTTTTCGGGAGGTTCGTCAAAGGTGGACGCTACAACTTCCGCCTCGGGAACATTCCTCTTCATATCGGTAACCTCTTCGGGGCGTTCGTCTATAAGAAGTATAAAAAGTTTTATATCGGGATAATTTCTGCAAATGGCGTTTGCAATTTCTTGAAGCATCATAGTTTTTCCCGCTTTCGGAGGAGACACTATTAATCCTCTCTGCCCTTTTCCTATCGGAGAGACTAAATTTATTATACGAGTAGAAATTTTATTCGGCGCAAATTCCAAATTGATTCTCTCGTTTGGAAATATTGGAGTGAGTTTGTCGAATATCGGTCTTTTATATAAATTTTCAGGCTTATCTCCGTTTACTCTCTCTATTCTAAGAAGTCCGAAAAATTTTTCAGGGCTATTGTCTTTAGGAGGACGAACCTCTCCGCCAACTATATCTCCGGTGTTTAATCTAAAAAGTCTTATCTGAGTCGGAGCAATATATATATCGTCAGTTCCGGGCAAATAACTATTATTTTTAGACCTTAAAAAACCGAAACCATCCGGCAAAATTTCCAAAGTCCCTTCAGCTTCGATTTTTCCTCCCGAATTAAGATGCGCTCTCAATATTAAATGCATCAATTCCTGACGGCGAACATTAGTATCCCTTTTTATTCCATATCCGCCCGCAAATTCCAATAATTCCTCGAAAGGTAAACCGCTTAATTTATTTATATATATAACAGGTCTTTCTGTAGTTTCAGAGTCGGCGTATTCCTCGTTAACGCCTTCTTCTATTAAATTTTCCTCGTTATTTGAAATATTTTCCGTATTAACCAAAATCGCTTTTTTTACAACTTTCTTTCTAACGCTTCTAACTTTAACGGGTTCTGAAACCGATTCCATTTCCAAATTTTCTTCGTTTTCTTTTGTTTTATTTGCAAAAGCCATAAATACCCCTTTTAAAATATTTAAATAATATATGCAAATTCATATAAAATATTTATATTAGTTTGAAATTTTTTATTAATCTTATTATTTTACTTCCGTTTTAACGGACGAACTATCGCAAAGCATAACAACGCACATATCGGCGGCGTCTCCGAATCTTTTATAGGAAAAAATTTTTCTCACAAAACCGCCGTTTCTATCCGCATATTTCGGAGCTATATCTTTGAATAATTTTCTCAATACAGTTTCGTCTTTTATATATTTAGCGATTATTCTTCTGTTGTGAAGATTATCCTTTTTTGCTCTATAAATAATTTTATCGGCAAGTTGCTTTATCGCTCTGCCTTTCTCTTTTGTCGTTTCTATTTTCTCATACTTCAAAAGAGAAGTCAGCATATTTGAAAGCATAGCCTTTCTATGCGCGCTCGTTCTATTAAATTTTTTAACGCTTACTCTATGTCTCATTTTATATCCTTATTATTTTTATCTTCTTTATTTGCCGATTATTTTTATTTTCTCATTCCAAGATGCGCTCCGTATTCGGCGAGTTTTTCCTTAATTTCTTCTATAATCATTTCGTTTGCGCCCACCAATCTTAATAAATCGCTATCTGATTTTAAAGCGACTTTATCGAGCGTTTTCAAATCGGAAGTCATTAAGAAATTTGCCGTTCTAACGGAAAATTCTATTTCGTCTACATTTTTATCTTTCAAGGAATCCAAAACCGAATTTTTAGAGTCCTCTTCCAACTTTTCATCGCCTTCTTCAGCTTCTTCGGGCAACATAAAAGAAGTTAAATTATCTCTTAATATTTTAGCCGCCCAAGACAAAGCCTTATCCGGCGCTATGCTTCCTTTAGTTTCTATTTCCAAAGTAAGTTTTCCATAATCCACTCTCTGCCCAACTCTTATAGGGTCTACAGTATAATTTACGCTTACTATAGGCGAATATATAGCGTCTATTACTATAGCGTTAATATCGTCCAACAATTCGGCGGACATTTCTGCGGGAACATAACTATAGCCTCCCTCTATTTGAATATCCATTTCAAAACTATAACCTTCAGCTATAGTCGCTATATAATAATCAGGATTATAAATTTTTACTTCCGAATCCGATTCCACTAAATCTCCCGCTTTTATAACGCAAGGACCGTCTTTTTTTATATGAACGGTTTTACTTTCTATATTATCGGGAAGAGAAACCACCACATTTTTAAGATGCATTATCATAACTATGGTGTCTTCTTTCATACCTTCCACATTTTCAAATTCGTTAGTAACATCTTTTATTTTAATAGCCGTAATGGCGTATCCCGGTATGGAAGATAATAATACTCTTCTTAAAGCGTTGCCTATCGTAACGGCATATCCTCTTTCAAAAGGCTGAGCCACAAATTTTCCGTAATTAGAAGTTAAATCTTTAGATTCAAAAGTCACTTTATGCGGATGCCTGATAGATTCCAATATTTCTTTTAATGCCATTCTTATAATACCCCTTATGCCGTTATTTAGAATAATACTCGATTATGAGCTGTTCGTTAATAGGATACTCTATATGTTCTCTTATAGGCAAAGTCACTATTTCGCCAGTTTTACTTGACAAGTCCAAACTAAGCCATGCGGGAACATATTCGTTTTTTAAATCATATACTATTTCTTTAAATAGTCCTACGGC
>CAZRYV010000038.1:2719-14847 GCA_964604385.1 uncultured Brachyspira sp. | reverse complement strand
ATTAATTTAAAGTTAAAGGTTGTATTATTATATTTAATGAATTATAATTTATAAATTAAAAAATGGGAAAACTTTAATGAATACTTTAAAAATAATATCTTGGAATGTAAACGGAATAAGAGCGGCGTATAAAAAAGGACTTTTGGATTTTATAAAAAAAGAAAATCCCGATATTATATGCCTGCAGGAAATTAAAGCGTTAGAAGAACAACTGCCGAAAGATTTGAGAAATATAGAAAGTTATGAATTGTTTATTAATCCCGCAGACCCGCAAATCAAAAAAGGATACAGCGGAGTTGCAATTTACTCGAAATTAAAACCAAATAAAGAAATCAAAAATCAAATCGGAAAAGAATTTGAAGACAAAGAAGGAAGAATATTGTCTTTGGAATTTGACAATTTTATTTTATTTAATGTTTATTTTCCAAACGGCGGAAAGTCGGAAGAACATTTCGAATACAAATTAAATTTTTACAAAGAAATTATCAAACATTTTAAAAAATTAAAAGCAAAAAATAATGTCGTTTTATGCGGAGATATGAATATAGCGCATGAAGAAATAGATTTGGCGCGTCCAAAAGAAAACGAAAAAAATATAGGTTTCTTGCCCGAAGAGAGAGCGCTTATAACGAAATTTTTAAAAAGCGGATTTACCGATACTTTTAGAATGTTTGTGAAAGAAGGCGGACATTACAGTTGGTGGGATTTTAAAACGGGAGCGAGAGCGAGAAATGTCGGATGGAGAATCGATTATTTTTTTGTTAATAACGAAATCGCTCAAAATGTTAAAAGAGCGGAAATATTAAGCGAGGTTATGGGAAGCGACCATTGTCCTATTTTACTTGAAATTTTACTTGATTAAAAAAATAAATTTTAAAAAATAAATTTAATTAAAAAAATAAAATAATAATAAAACAATTTAAAAAATAACAAACGCTTGATTTTTTTATTATATATAATATATTGCAATTTACCGTTTATTATAAGATTTTAAGGGAGGCTTTAATTGGTTAGAACTATAATTGAAGATAAGACGGCTATTATACATATAGAAAAAAATATTATAACCGAAAATGTCGACATACTTGAAGATAAAATATCTTATATAAAAAGTTTGGAAATCGTTAATTTTATTTTCGATTTTCATAAAACGGAATATATTTGTTCTTCGGCTTTGGGATTAATCGCTTCCACTTTAAGAATTGCCTCTGAAAACGGAGGAGTGGTTTATTTCTGTTCTTTAACGAACAGATTGAAAAATTTATTTGAAACTATGAAATTTTTAACCATAGTTAAAACGGCGGATAATGTGGACGAAGCCTTAAAAAACATAGAGTAAAAATATAAAAGTAAAGATAAAATAAAAATATCGGATTATTATATGCTTATACAAGTTGTTAATTTTATATATGTTTTAATAATGCAAGCCATAAGACTTTATTCTTTTATATGGTTTATATGGATTATCATAAGTTGGCTGACTGCGTTCGGTGCGATTCATTTAGATTATTATAACCCAATCGTGAGATTTTTTTATAATATAACGGACGGAGTAATCGACAGAATATTTGGAAATTTCAGAAGCAAATTTATAATCGGAATGATAGACATATCTCCTTTGGTTTTTCTTTTATTAATCAATATGGTTCTTCCAAGAATAATAAGAATAATATATATTTTTGTATTGAGATTGATAGCGTAAATCATTATGGAATCTTTAGATAAAATATTGGAATATATGAGCGAAGGCGATTTCAAAAAAGCCATAGAAGAACTTAATATAATAATCGAGCGAGAGCCTAATAACGCAAAAGCATTTTATATGAGAGGCAAATCTGCATTTATAGAATTACAAAACGAAAAATACGAAAACGATTTGGAAACGAATTTTATTTATTCCGCAATAGAGGACGATTTAAATAAATCCATAGAGATAGACCCGAATATAACAGACGCTTATAGAGGTTTAATGTATTTGAATAAGGTTTTAAAAAATGTAGACAAAGAAAGGGAATTCGCTCAAATTCTTTTAGAAAAATCAAAAGAATCCTCAAAAGAATCTTCGGCGGACGCTTTGCTTATATTGGCGAGCAGTTATTTAAATAATGGAAGAAACGAATCGGATTTTCATCAGGCGCTTGGTTTTTACGATGACTTTATTAAAAATGCAAATATCGAAGATAGCAAAATGGCGAGATTTGAAAGAGGATTATGCTATTATAATTTGGATATTATTAACAAAGCGGATTTAGAAGCGAACAAACTCATTGCGGATTTTCCTATGTATGATGACGCTTATTTTTTGAAAGGAATAGCGTTATCGAAAAGCGGAATTAAATCAGAATTTTTTGAAGATGCAATATTCTTTTTAAACAGGGCGATTGAATTAAATAATAAAAATTATAATGCATTATACGAAATAGCGGAATGGCATTTTGAAAAAGGAAATTATAAAAAAGCTATAGAGAATTACGATAAATTGCTTGAAAATGAAAATAAATATAATCTAACCGCTTTACTTGGAAAAACTCAAGCTTTTCATGATATGATTGTGGAAAACGAAGAATATAATGAAGAACAAAATAAAGATTTAACGGAGACTTTCGGTTTAATAAATAAAGTTATCGAAATTTTAGGAGACGATAAAAACTGCATTCAATATAAATATTATAAAGCGAATTTATATTCTTATAAAGGAGAAATTGACAAAGCTAAAGAAGAATTTGAAAAAATTGCAAAAGAGAAAGATATCGGAGATTGGCTTTATCATAGAATAGCGGAATTTTATTATAATAACGCAGAAAACAAAGAAGATTATAAAAAATCATTAAATTATTTGGAAAAAATAAAAGATAAAAAAATTTCAAGTTATAATCTGTCAATATTTGTAAATTACGAATTAAAAAATTATAAAGAGATTGTGCGAATATGCGAAGAGTTTTTAAATAAATTTTTAAATTTAAATAATGAAAACGATTTTGAAGGTTTTGAAAAAAATAATATTTATTATATAAGATTTATTTACGCTTATTCTTTGCAAATGATAGATTCCCATAATTACGATTTGATAATAGAAAATTATAAAATATGTCTTAACGACGAAAATTTAGATAAGGCTTTAATTTATAGAAGCATTGCAAAAATAATGATGTATAACATGGAATTTAAATATTATTTAAAAGGAATGGAATTCTTGCAATTATCGATGAAATTAAACGACCCGCTATCATATTATTTATACGCTAAAGAATTATTTTACGGAAATATCGTGGCGCCATGTCCCGAACTCGCAATAGGTTTGGTTAATACTTCCATAGAATTGGATGAAAACTTGGAATGTTCTTATATTATAATGGGAAGAGGATACGAACTTGGAAGAGGAATAGAGAAGAATCCAAATAAAGCATTTGAAATATATTTTAAGGCAAACGAAATCGCCAAAATAAATAATTCAAAATGTTCCTGCGCTAAAGCGGCTTTGGCTCATTCTTATTATAACGGAATAGGAGTCGAAAAAAACCAAAAAAATAAAAATATGGCTTTAAATATAGTAAAGAAAACTGCGGAATCGAAAGGAAAATTTTCTCATAGTCATATCGCATTATTATATTCTTATTTCGCTCTCAACGATTTTGAAGGATTCGATTTGAAAAAAGCGCTTTCTTTATTTAATCAAACTTCGCCTCATTACAGTGATTTGTCGGTAGTTATGATGTTAAAAAGATTGTATAAAAAATTAGGAAGAAAAAAAGAAGTTAAGCGAATGATAAAAATAGAATCTGAAACCGTAAAAAGAACGGGAGAATTTAATTTAAATTATTTGAGAAAATATATAAAAAATTTTAAGAATTTTTATCCGATTCCTTTCCAATGCGACTAAAAAACCGCTTTACTTTTTAATCGCTCTGTATTATTATAATATATGATAATCATAATAATGGATTATTAAATATACTTTTTATTTTAAAAATTTAAATTTTTTATAAATCGGAAATTAAATAAATTATGAAGAAATTTATTTTTATATTTTTTATTATAACGAACATTTTATTAAACGCTCAAGAAAATAATCGTGAAAATAATTATGAGGAAAATTATTCTAACGCGATAATGCCAAAATTGCCGAGCGCTTTTGATATGTTTATCGGAAGAGAGGGAAACAATAAACTTCCGCAATATATAAAAAACGATTTGATAAGAGACGATTATAAAAGAAAATTGTCCGATTTGAAAACGGAGAATTTATCTTTCTTTCAAAAATATCCTTTTGAATTTCATTTAACTTCCACTTTCTCATACGCCGCTCATACGAATACTTTTAATATGAGAGACACTTTCGTTTCGTTGGGACAAACTTTCCATAACGATTATATAGCTTTCACGGGATTTATAACGGCTTTTGGATATTTCGATACGCATGAACCCGATGGAGATTATCAGTATATAAAAGGAAATGCGGGACTCTATGACGGCGGAGTTCAGGCTATTTTTGTAGATAGAATTTTAATTTCCGCAAGAGGAAGAGCCACCTTCGATATTAACACGGCGACTTTTATGTTAATGCCTCATTATTATGACACGACTTTAAATCCCGCAAATATAGACATTCCAAATTATTATATACCGCAGGTTTTAAATGGAGCGGGAATAAGAGTGGGATTTATAGGCAATCATTATGAAATAGCGTATTCGCAGGGAGATTTCAGGCACAGCATACCGAAAGCGTTTTTATTTAGATTTAATATTCCTAATATAGAATTTAGATTTTTATACGAACATGAAAATAGAAGAGAGCCGAAGGATTATCATATAACTTTATTCGAATCTTTGATTCAGGCTTCTACGGTTTTAAGATTTCCTTTTTTAAACGAAACTATTTGGTTGAACGCTATTGCGGAATATACTTGGAGAGAAAATGACGCTCATTATGTCCGTTTTGAACAGGGCTTCGAATGGCGTATGTTGAATATAGCTTTAAGAGAGATGATTCATATAGAAAAAAATTACAAAACTTATAACGCCAAAGCTTATTTGGAATATGCGATATTTGGGAAATTTACGGTGGATAGAGGAATAGACTCGGAATTTGCAATCGGTTTTCAAGGAGCAACGGACGGAAGATATTATATAGCGGGGCATGTTAAATTTTAAATTGTAAAAAATTATATAAAAATATTAAACAAAATTTGAAATAAATATTTTAAATAAAAATTAAGGACACAACAATGAAAAAAACAATAATTCTTTTTATTACAACTTTTATCATAGCTTTTAATTTTTTGGCTTTAAACTTATTCGCATCGTCTATTGCGATAAGCGAAGTTCCAAAGAATGCGATTAATTTTGCGGACGCTTATTTTCCCGATAGTTATTTATACAGAGCGGTTGAAAATGCAGGTTCTTTTACTCTTATATTTAAAGGCGGATTAAAAATATATGTCAATTCTAAAGGAGATTGGAATACGATAAGCGGCGGCGGAGAAGAAATAAATATAGAATATTTGGAAAAAGAAGTGGTTAATTCTGTAAAAAAAGAATTTCCAAACGAAAAAGTGATATATATAAAAAAGAAAAAAAGTTCTTATAAAATAAAATTTAAAAGCAGAAAGAATATTACGGTAGATTTTGAAGGAAACATAAAGAAAGGAAAAAGAGATTATTAAACGATTAATAAAGATTAGTAAATATTTAAAATTTTCGTATATTATTAATATATAAATTTTTTTAATATTACCGATATTATTAATGAATTTATAATTTTAATTTATTTTAGGAGAAAATATGCCCATCGTAACGATAGAACATGAAGAATATCCTTCGGTGATAGTTATAGAATATAATAGTTTATATAAAAACGAATTGATTAATTTTATCAACAATATAAAAATAAAAGACAATAAAGAAGAAGTTTATTCGGAACCTTACTTTTTTAAGATTATACAAACCAATAATAAAAATGTGGGATTATTGACTATAGACGGAAGAATAGAAGGATATTATTATGTCAATAAAGAAAATATGCTTAAATATATATATATAAGTTATCCTTACAGAAGAAGCGGTTTCGGAAAATTAATGATAGCTCATGCATTAAAGATTAATCCCGAAGTAACTTTCGACCAAGCTGCAAATCAAGGATACAACAGACTAATAAGCTCTCCTATATTCGAAGACGCTCTTAAAGGAAACAGTTCAGAATCCAACGATATAGAATTTGACGACTCAGGCGGAAGTAAAGAAGGCGAACTTACGCTTTTTTAATTTATTTCAATTTTTCTGTTAAATTTTTTATTTTATTAATATTTTTATTAATTTTTTCATTATATTTTTTATAGATTTTTAATTAAGCGAAAAACAAACGAAAAAATAAAATAAAAATAATCGTTGACTTTTTAATCTCTATATAATAAATTATTATAAGCGGAGCGGATAAACGCGGTATTTAAGTTAATAATATCGAGGAAAGTCCGAACCTCTAAAGGGCTTCATGCAAGCTAACGGCTTGAAGGCGAAAGCCTATGGAAAGTGCAACAGAAAATATACCGCCCGTTTGGGTAAGGGTGAAAAGGCATGGTAAGAGCATACCGCATTTATGGCAACATAGATGGCAGTGCAAACCCCATGAGAGGCAAGAGCAAAACGAAACGATATAGATTGCCCTTTTCGAAGTTTCAGGTGGCTCGCTAAATCATTATAGCGATATAATGATAAGATAAATGTTTATCCAAGACAGAATACGGCTTACAGCTCCGCTAATTTTTATAAATAATAAATAAGGAAAAGACAAATGGAAAATATAGCCATAATTGGAGCGATGGATTCCGAAATAAACAATTTGAAAAACAAAATCGAAAAAATCGAAGAGATAACAGTCGCAGGCGTTTTATTTTATAAAGGAAGATTATGCGATAAAGATATAGTTTTATTAAAATCAGGAATAGGAAAAGTTAACTCTGCCGTAGCCACGACAATAGCCATTGAAAAATTTAAAGCTAGAAAAATAATATTCACGGGGGTCGCAGGTTCTGCAAATCCAAATTACGATATAGCCGATATAGTTATTTCAAAAGATTTGATAGAACATGACTTTGATACGAGCGCTCTTGACGGAGATGAATTAACAGTTTTAGTTAAAGGATACGACACAAATTATTATCCCGCCGACAAATATTTGATAGAACTTGCAAAAACTTCCGCAGAAAAAGTAATTAAAAACAAAAAAGTATATATAGACACGATAGCCACAGGCGACCAATTTGTAGGAGACGGAGAGAAAGTAAAATATATACGAAATAAATTCAAAGCGGGAGCAATAGAAATGGAAGGCGCTTCGGTAGGGCATGTCGCTTTAATGTATAAAATTCCTTTTGTAATTATTCGTTCTTTATCCGACAAAGCCGACAGCGATGCAATAGTCGATTTTCCGAAATTCGTAGTCGAGGCTTCGGAAAATTCCGCTAAAATAGTAATTGAAATGTTAAAAAATATAAAATAAAAATAAGCAAATAATTCCGATAATTTTAAAAATAACATTTTAAAATTTAATTTGTTTTAACTATCAGGATTAATGATAATTATTGAGGATTATTAATGTATGACGCTCTTCTTTATAGTATAGCTTTTATATGTTTCTTGCTTGTAATTTTATTCGCCATAAAAATACTTTTCAGAGATAAAAATAAATTTAAATCAAAAAAATTTATTTTAAAAAAAATAAACGATTTAAAAAAATCTTTGGAAGATAATCCTCAAGATTACGATTCTATGGCTGAACTTGCATTTCTTGAAGACGAAACGGGAGATTATGAATCCTCGATAAACAGATATGAGAAACTTATAGAAGCGAGATATTTTGAAGACTTCGAGCAACTTCAAATATGCAAAAGATTGGAAGATAAATACGATAAATTGGGAGACAAAGAAAAGAGTTTTATATATTCCGCAAAAATTATAAAATTAGAACCCGATAATATTTTTTATTTAGTAAAAATCGGAACTATATTGGGAGAAAACGGCTATAATTTGGTAGCGTCCTATTATTTTAATAAAACTTTACTCTCAAAAAACGAATTCGAGATTGAAAGTCTTAAAGTGGCGGCTTTTTCATTCTTCAATATTAAAGATTATAAAAAATCGATTAAATTTTTGGAAGAATTTTATAAAAGAATAGCGAGATTTTCAAATAGGAATTCCGAAGAAATTCATGAGATAGAAAAAAGTTTAATTTCATTGTATATAATCTCGGATGAACTTAATATTGCCAAATCTTTTATAGAATCTATTTTAATCGAAAAAGATATAGACGATGATTTTACATTTTATATTAATAAAATGTATTTGTTTATTCTTTACAAATTGGGAGACAACGAAAGATTTAAAAAAGTTTACGATAATTTATACGAATTATATTCTCTAAAAGATGCAAATGTAGATTATGCTGATTTAATATTTGACTATTCTTTTTACTCTTATTTTTTAAGGGAAATGGAACTTTCCGTAAAATATTTTGAAACGATTAAATCATTTAATGAACCAAGATTTAATATTTACGATATAGACATAATATTGGAATATTTGAATCAAATAGATAAAGCGACTTATCAATTAACGCTTTTAAGAAAAGAAAAAAGTAATTTAAACAACGGAAAATATATAAACGATAATTATGAAAGATATATTGACAAAACCAATATAGAAACTTGGGAAAATTCAATTAATATATGGGAAAAATCTTTTGTCGATTTATCTTATATGTCAAATTTAATACAGATAGAAAAAACGGTTAATATAGACGGCAAAATATTGGAAGATTTAAAAAATGCCGTAGACTCAAGCGAATCATATAAACCCGAACAAACTACAAAAAAAGTAGACAAAATATACGATTTGCATATAAGCGAGTTCAAAAAACTTTGCAAGAATATAATAATTTCAAAACTTTCTTATATAATATCGCAAGAATATGAGGATAAATTTAACGGCGGAAACGGAAACGAGGGCGAAGTTAATTATCTTGCTTATAATATAAAAGGCAGTAAAAAAGAATTAACTTTAATATCATTTAAACGATGGAAAAAATCATCTATAGGAGAATTGGTGGTTCGAGATTTCTATATGATGGTTAATGAAGTAGACGCTAAAAACGGAATATTGATAGTTCCGACAGAATTAAGTAATAGCGCAAGAAGTTATGTTTCGCATAATGATAGAATTACCGTTTATTCGAGAGACCAGTTCAATAATCTTTTGAAAGACGAGAGATTATAATTACATCCTTTTTACCAGAAAAATAATGATTAATTTTTGATTATTGAAAATATTAAAATAATCTATAGAATATATTTCAACTTGAAAAAATATTAATATCGTGTATAATAAAGATTTATATATCAAATGGAGAATTTTAATGAAATTGCCCGTAGACAATAATAAAATAAACGAAATGATAAATTTGGCGCTTGAAACATCTATGGCGGGAGAAGGCGGACCGTTTTCGTCTATGATTATTGAAAGCGGCTCTTTAAATGTTGTAGCTATAGCGAGTAATTCGGTTTTGAAAGATAAAGACCCGACTGCGCATGGAGAAATAAACGCCATAAGAAAAGCCTGCAAAATATTAAATAAAGAAAATTTGGAAGGTTATAGTTTAATAACGAGCAATGAACCTTGCCCTATGTGTATGTCGGCTATAATGTGGGCGAGATTGGATAATTGGTATTATATAGCCGATAGCGCTACGGCGGCTCAAATAGGTTTTGACGATGTTGAATTTTATAAAAGACTTCAGCTTATAATGAGAATGAAAAAAGTTCCTTCAGAGTATAAAAAATTATTCAGACTTGACAACGAGGAAGCTTATTTAAAAATAAAGGCTTCTTTTCAGGAATATACTTCTAAAAATAAAAATTTGTATTGATATTGTTGAAAAAATATCGTAATCATATATAATATTGCCTTCTGTAAAATAAAAATGTTGAAATTTTGATTTTATTAATTTTAAATTTTATTTAAGGATTTTATCTATGGAAAAACTTTTCAAATTAAAAGAAAATGGGACAAATGTTAAAACAGAAGTTATAGCGGGTTTCACGACTTTTATGACTATAGCTTACATATTGGCGGTAAATCCGAGCATACTTGGAGCGACTGGTATGGATAAAGGGGCTTTATTTACGGCGACTGTTATATCGTCTTTAATAGCCACTTTGATAATGGCTTTGCTTGCCAATCTTCCATTTGCGTTAGCTCCGGGTATGGGATTGAATGCTTTTTTTGCCTATACTGTGGTTATCGGTATGGGACATAGCTGGCAAACGGCTTTAACGGCGGTTTTTACGGAAGGAATTATATTTATAATACTTACCGTTTTTAATGTAAGAGAGGCTATAGTCAATAGTATTCCTCTTAATATGAAAAGAGCAATATCTGTTGGAATCGGACTTTTCATAGCTTTCATAGGGCTTCAAAACGCTCAAGTCATAGTTAATAATGACGCCACTTTAATAGGACTCGGAAATATAACTTCAGGAAACGGACTGCTTGCCATTATAGGTATCGTTATAATATCCGTATTGTTAAGTTATAATGTTAAAGGCGCTATTTTGCTTGGAATACTAATAACTTCAATAATAGGAATTCCTATGGGAATAACTAAATTATCTCCGCATGGAAGTTTTATACCACCTTCGTTAGAGCCTATAGCTTTTAAGTTCGACTTTAGCAATATATTTAGCCCGAATATGCTTATAGTAATATTTACATTTTTATTCGTTGATATTTTCGATACGGTGGGCACTTTGGTAGGAGTATGCACTAAAGCGAATATGCTTACAAAAAATGGAGAGGTCCCAAGATGCAAACAAGCTTTATTTGCGGATTCGGTTGGAACTGTAATCGGAGCATGTTTGGGAACTTCTACTGTAACCACCTTTGTAGAAAGCGCATCAGGAGTAGCCGAAGGCGGTAAAACGGGTTTGACTTCTTTAGTGGTTTCTATACTTCTTTTTATATCTTTATTTTTATCGCATATATTTTTATCGATACCGTCTGCCGCGACTGCGCCCGCTTTAATTATTGTGGGATTATTTATGATGACTCCTATACTTGAAATTAATTTTGAAGATTATACCGAATCGATACCGGCGTTTATATGCATTATATTTATGCCTTTCGCTTACAGTATTGCAGAAGGCATAACTTTTGGAGTTTTATCTTTTACTCTCTTAAAATTAATATCGGGAAAAGTTAAAGAAATTTCGGCGTTTACTTGGGTATTGTCGGCATTTTTATTATTAAAGATATTTATGCCTTTAATACAAAAAATGATTAATTAGAGAATGATTAATTAAAAAACGACTAAAAAATAAAAGCGGGGAATCAAAATATCTCCGCTTTTTTATTTAGTATAATTTATTACAATTTAAATTAAAATGTTTCTATAAATATAATTTCTACAATGCGTTTCCTTTAGTCGGAATATAAAGAGAAGACATATCGACATTTTCCAATTCCAATAATTTTAATTTATTTTTTATTCCTCCTCCGTATCCCGTTAAACTTCCGTTTGCTCCAACGACTCTATGACATGGAATAATGATTGATATTGGATTATGTCCCACGGCATTGCCTATGGCTTGAGCCGACATTGATTTTTTACCCATTTTAATTGCGATTTGTTTTGCAATGTTTCCGTATGTTACAGTTTTGCCGTAAGGTATATCTTGCAATATTTTCCAAACATTTTGTCTAAATTCGTTTCCGTTTGGAGCGAGTTTTAATTTTTTAGTAGACGGTTTTTCTCCCGTAAAATATTTATCGAGCCAATTTTTTGTTTCAATAAAAATATTCAATTCGTTATTTAAAGTAATTTTTTCTTCTTTATAAAATCTATGGCATTCAAATTTTAAAACGGTTAGATTCTCTCCATCGCTTTCGAGTATAATTTTACCCAAAGGCGAATCGTAGTAAGTTTTATATCTCATTTTATTATCCTGATTTTATTATTTTTATTTGTTTTATCTATTTTTATAAATTATAAACTGTAAATTATAAATAAAAAATAAGATTAGCGTAAATCTATTTTATAAAGAAAAATTTATTCTTCCGTTTTCCACATTAACGCTTGCCAC
>CAZRYV010000038.1:0-2619 GCA_964604385.1 uncultured Brachyspira sp. | reverse complement strand
ATCTATTTTATAAAGAAAAATTTATTCTTCCGTTTTCCACATTAACGCTTGCCACAAAAATTTTCACTTTATCGCCAAGCTCGTAAGCTTTTACTCTTTCTATAAAAACGCTTTGCATATCCTGATAGAATCTATAATCTGAACCAACATAATAAGCCTCGATAAATCCTTCGATTTCAAGTCCTTCAATTTCTACTGTTATTCCGTTTTTCGACATAGAACTTATTATTCCGTAATATTCGTCTCCCAATCTATCTTTCATATATCTCGCCGCCTTTATCTGCCTAATATCTCTTTCCGCTTTATTTGAAGTTTTATCGAGTAAAGATAATTTTTCTACCAAATTTTTAGACAAGTCTTTTAATTTTGAATCTAGTTCTTTATTGCAGTCTATTAAAATCGATTTAACTATTCTGTGGTTTATTAAATCGGCATATCTTCTTATTGGCGATGTAAAATAAGTGTAATAATCGAGTCCCAAACCAAAATGACTTTTATTTATAGCGCTGTATGAAGAGGGCGTCATAGAACGAAGCAAAACGGGAATTAATAGATTTTCTTCCGCTTTGCCTTTTATACTTTCCACAAATTCTTTTATATCGTAATCGTTATTTGGTAATTTTTTTAATTCATAGCCTTTATTATGAGCTAGTATTTTAAAATTATTAAATCTATATTCGTCAGGCAATCCATGATAACGATATATTGCTCCGTCATAATCTTTTAATCTTCTTGCTATTTCGCCATTTGCCAAAAGCATTAATTCTTCTATTATATGAGCGGATTCTTTTTTCTCCTCGCCGCAAAATTCAATCGGTAAACCTTCTTCGTTTAATATTATTTTTATATCGTTATTGTCAAATTCTATTCCTTTGCCTTTCTTTCTTTTTTCATACAAAATATTTTTTACTTCCAAAGCGTTATTCATTAATTCTATAATCCAATTTTCTTCTTCGACTTTTTTATTTATAATATCTTCCGCATAATTATATGATAATCTTCTGTCGGACTTTATCAGACTTCTGCAAATATTTGATTCTATAATATTGCATTCTCTATCGATAATAAAAATTAAAGTTATTGCAAATCTGTCCTCGTTTTCATTTAAAGACATTATATTATTCGATAAAATTTCGGGAAACATATTGTAAACTTTGTCTATAAGATAAGACGAATTTCCTCTGCTTCTTGCCTCCAAATCCAAAGGCGAATCGATATCTATAAAATGACTTACATCGGATATATGAATATAAACTTTGTATTTTTCTTCAATTTTTTCTATGCTTATCGCATCGTCCAAATCTTTTGAAGTCTCTCCGTCTATTGTTATAGTTTTTATATTTCTTAAATCCGTTCTATTTTCAATATCAAATATTGCATTATCGTTAATTTCGTTTGCGATTTTTAATAATTCTTCGTTAAAATCCGATTTGATATTATAAGTATCCGCTATGATTTTTGAATCCAATTTGGCGTTTTGAGGATTTACAGATATTTTCTTATTCTGAACTCTTTTAGGAGATTCCTCTTTTCCTTCGAGTTTATTGATATAACTTATTCCTTCTTTTGTAGCCTTTAATAAATTATTGTCCGTTTTTTGAATGTAACCTTCGCTAATCGCTTTTCTTATTAAATTTGTTAATGCCGTTTTTTCTATCGCAGTTTTAGAATTGAATTTTACAAATATATTATAGTCAGTTTGATTTTTTATTAATTTTTTTATAATTTCTTCAATAGTTTTCATAAATTTATATATAAAATCAATTTTGTAGAATAAAAAGATATTATTATTTATTTTTCAAATATTCTAAAAAACCCGATTCTTCAAGTTTTTGTTTAAATTCGGATTCGGAAAGAACATTTTTTATTCCAACGACTTTTACGCCTTTATCTGCAGCCTCTTTAAACATATCCGTAAAATTAACAGGATAGAATATAAGGTCATAGTCGGATGGGTTATGCTCGCAACCCGATAATGAACAGGTATGAACATTAAAATCTTTAAATTCCAATGATTTCAAAGCGTTTTCGGCGGTTGTTTTCATCATTAAACTCGTTCCCGTTCCATTAGCGCATGCTACCAATACTTTTAACATAATTTAACCTCCTATCAGTTATTTTACTATTAATTTATAATAAATTCAAAATTTCATTCTCATTAATATCGTTTTTTATTAATTTTTCAACTTTTTCATCGTCTCCTAAAAAATCTGCAAGCTCTGCAATAGCATCCTGATGTCCGTCAGAATCTTCGGCGGCTAATGTGAAAAACAGATAAACTTTTGCCTCCGTTTTGTAAAAATCGATTCCGCTTCTTACTTTCAATAAACTCATTCCTCTTTTTATGACGCCTTCTTCCGGGCGAGAATGGGGCATTGCCACTCCATCCATAAGAACTATATAAGGTCCATTTTTATAAACATTGTCAATAATCGCTTTAATATATCTTTCTTCAATATTTCCATTTTTTACCAAAGTTTCCGCTCCTATTCTCAAAGCTTCTTCCCAATTTTCTACAGAATCGACTATTTTTATATTTTCATTTAAAAATTATTTTATAGAAAGGCTTTCCAAGTGCGCCGAGCAAAAGCCCTACGACAAGCGCCGGTATATGCGCCG
>CAZRYV010000037.1:0-14960 GCA_964604385.1 uncultured Brachyspira sp. | reverse complement strand
GGCTTGGCTTGGCTTGGCTTGATATAACATATTTTTATCTCTCATAATGATTAAATTATAGAATATTTTATAATTTTGTCAAGAGTTTAATAAGAAAATAGTAAAGGAAAATTTTATTATGATTTTTTATTTTATTCTACAAATACAATTTCTTTAGTATAAGGAAATCTGAATTTCATGCCGGCTATAGAAAAAGTTATATATGTTTTTAAAACGCATTTTAAATTTTTATTTTGTATCGAAGAGAGCGCCGTAGAAAAAACCTCAAAATATTTGGCGTTAAAATTTACTGTTTTCGTTCGGCTTTCTTTTGCGGGAATTTTTAACGATTCTACAGAATTAGCCGTAGAAAATATTTGACCGCTCGTATTTATAAGTTCTATCTCTATTTTTTCTATTGGAATTTCTACAGACAAATTATTTTTTATATCCAAAACGCATTCTAAAGTTATATCGCTTAAAGTCGCTCTTTTAAATTTTGCATTTTTAACGGTTATATCCGGTTTATTTTCTTCTATAAAACTTCTCGAAAACTCTTTTGCCGAGCTTTGTATTGTCTCGCATGATAGAATAAAAATTGGTATCAATAAAAGAATTATCTTATTCATAAAAATATTATCCTAAAATTATAGCTATTATTTATTTAAAATATTTTTTAAGTAAACTTATTAAATTTACTTTTCCATTTTTATGTTTATTTGGAATACAGATAAATAAACATTTACCATTAATATTAATATCAATTTTATATTCTATATCAAAATTATTTAGTATATTACTAAAAAATATATCTATATAATAAAGAGTTACTTGCAATTTAATAATCTTTGTTTTATTAAATTCTAATTTAAAAAAATCCGAACAAATAAATTCTCCAACTCTATCTTCAGAAGTAATTTTAGTTTTTTTATTTATTATATACAAATAACCGTCTAAATTATTTATTTTTAGAGGAGGCGATAAAAGATTATATTTTATAGGAAAATCTAATTCAAATTTTATACCTTCTTCATTAAATCCTTTATAATGAAAATTATCTGAAGTTAATTTTCCTATTGAAATAGCACCCATATATTAACCTAATTTTAAATTACATTCATGTTCTTCTTTTTTATACATAGCCTGTCTTTTCATTAATAAATCGAAATCCACCAAATGTCCGTCAAATTCCGGTCCTTCAACGCAAGCAAATTTGGTTTCTGTTCCTACCAAAACTCTACAGCAACCGCACATACCCGTTCCGTCAATCATTATAGGATTCAAACTAACTGTAGTTGGCAAATTGTATTCTTTTGTAAGTTTGGCTACAAATTTCATCATTATCGCAGGACCAATTGCTATCACTTCCGAGATTTTTTCGCCTTTATCATAAACTCTTTTAATCATATCGGTTACGAGTCCTTTCTCGCCATAACTTCCATTGTCGGTGCAAATTAAAGTTTCTTCCGAGATTTTTTTCATCATATCTTCCATGATAATCAACGATTTATCTCTTGCGCCCAATATTGAAATAACTCTATTTCCGCTATTATGATGAGCTTGAGCGATTGGATGCAAAGGAGCGATTCCCACTCCTCCTCCTACGCATAAAACTATTCCGTCATGTTTTTCAATATGAGTAGGCTGCCCTAAAGGACCGATAACATCCATTATCTCGTCTCCAACCTTAAGCTCCATAAGTTTGGCTGTAGAATATCCTATATTTTGAGTAACTATAGTAATAGTTCCCGCATCCGTATCCGCATCGGCAATAGTTAGAGGTATTCTTTCTCCCACTTCGTTTAATCTAAAAATAATAAAATTGCCCGCCTTGCGATGTTTAGCTATATCGGGAGCGACAACTTTCATCATAAACACTTTTTCAGACCATTGTTCTCTTTCAACTATTTTGTAACCCATAAAAAGTCCTCCATAAAATTTTTAAAATTACTGTTAATTATTATCTGAAGAAACCGCTTCGTTATTGTTTATTTCTTCGATTTTTTCTTCCACTTCTTCGGCTTTTATCAAATCGGAATGTTTTGGAATTTTCACTCCGAGTCTTTCAACCAATCTTGCCTTTTTGCCGACTTTATTTCTTAAATAATATAATTTTGCTCTTCTCACTTTTGCTTTGCGAACTATATCGACATGGTCTATCCTTGGAGAGTTGATTAAAAATATTCTTTCCACGCCGACTCCGTAGGATATTTTACGAACGATAAAACTTCTATTTATGCCTTTTCCTCGAATCGATATAACCACGCCCTCGAAAGCCTGCAATCTTTCTCTATCGCCTTCTATAATCTTTACCCAAACTTTTACCGTATCGCCTATTTCAAAAGGCAGAATCGATTCTTTTTTATATTTTGCCTCAACCAATCTAATTTTCTGTTCCATTTTATTCTCCATTAAAATTACTTTAAATTCTTAAATAATTATTATCCATTATAATGGAATTATTATAATATAGAATATAAATTTTATCAAGCGAATTTTATTGCTAAAACTTCGACAAAACTTTAATAAAAACCTTAATAAAAATTTTGAAATTAACATAATTTTAAGTTATAATATATATAATAATTTAATTATTTATATTTTAATTATCGGATTTAAAAAATGAATAAGGAAAACGGCATATCTAAAATTCTTATAGAAGAGAAACAAATAACGGAAAAAGTCAAAGAATTGGCAAAAAGAATATCGGATGATTATAGAAATGCAAAAAATACTCCTTGTTTAATAGGTTTACTCAAAGGCTCTTTTATATTTATAGCCGACTTATCGAGATACATTGATATACCAATCGAAATAGATTTTATGATAGTTTCAAGTTATGGAAACAATAAAATAGGTTCAGAAATAAAAATTTTAAAAGATGTTGATATTCAATTATCGGGAATCGATGTCATTATTGTGGAAGATATTATCGACACGGGTTATACTTTGGAGAAAATATGCGAAGTTCTAAAAACGAGAAATATAGCGTCTTTAAAAATATGCACTCTTTTAAATAAACCTTCGAGAAGAAAAGTAAATATAAATATAGATTATAACGGATTCGATATAGAAGACGAATTTGTAGTCGGATACGGAATAGATTATGCTCAAAAATACAGAAACATTCCTTATATTGGAGTAGTTAAATAAATAAAAATTATGATTAAAAATATTGTTATAATCGGAGCGGGCGATGCGGGGCGTATGCTCGCAAAAGAAATATTATCCGATAAAAATAGAGATTATAATATTCTGTGTTTTTTAGACGATGACGAAAATAAAAAAGAAATTTGCTCTATAAAAGTAAAAGGCAAAATAAAAGATATAGAAAAAATTGCCGCAGAATACAAATCAAAAAATATAAATATAGACGAAATAATAATAGCCATACCGACATTAAAACAAAAAGAACTTGAAGAAATATTAAATTCCGTATCATACACGGGAATAAAACATAAAATAGTTCCCGGAATTTTTGAAATCATAAAAGGTAATTTTTCTCTAAAAGACATAAGGCGACTCGAACCTGCGGATTTGCTTGGAAGAGAAGAAATCGGATTCGACGAAAAAGAAATATACGATTATTATAAAAACAAAACGATATTGGTTACGGGCGGAGGCGGCTCGATAGGAAGCGAACTTGTGAGACAGTTGATAACTCTTCCCGTAAAAAAAGTTATAGCTTTAGACAATTCGGAAAACGCTATTCATTCTTTGATGATGTCGATAAATTTGTTAGAAAATAAAGATAAATTTAAATATATAATATCAAATGTCCGTGATTATATTAAAACGGATAAAATATTAAAAGAATATAAACCAAATATAATATTTCATGCGGCGGCTTATAAACATTTGCCTTTTATGGAAGAATATCCCGAAGAGGCGATAAAAAATAACATATTGGCTACGGAAAATATATCCGCTCTTGCAATAAAAAACGATATAAAAAATTTTGTGTTTATATCCACCGACAAAGCCGTTCGTCCGACATCTTTAATGGGAGCGAGTAAAAGAATTTGCGAAAGAATGATAATGTCTTTTTCGCATGAACAAAATAGCACGATATTTAAAATAACAAGATTCGGAAATGTATTGGGAAGTAGCGGAAGCGTTATTCCCGTTTTTGAAAGGCAAATAAAGGAAGGACATGCCATAACCGTAACGCATCCCGAAATGGTTAGATTTTTTATGTCGATTAGAGAGGCTGCAAGATTGGTTATAAAGGCATGCACTTTAGATAGTGGAATAATATTTACTTTGGATATGGGAAAACCCGTTAAAATACTCGATTTGGCTAAAAATATGCTAAAAGTTTACGGACTTAATGAAAACGATATTCCTATAATTTTTACGGGAATAAGAGAAGGCGAAAAATTATACGAAGAGATTTTAACGGACGATGAAACTTTAATAGCGTCTCAATATAAAAAATTATTCATAGCGAAAGATACGGTTAAATATTTAACTCCCGAAGAAAGAAAGATTATGATAGAAGCTTTCGATTTGGCTTCGTTAAAAAGCGACAAAGAAGCGATAAAAAATCTCATGAGAAAATATATAGAAGAATATAGCGGATAAATTAAGTATAAAAAAGAGATTCGCAAAAATGCAAATCTCTTCGTTTATTTAAGATTTAAGTTTGTTCGATTTTTTATTTTTTGGGATTTTCAAATAAATGTTTAATATCCGTTTTTTCCCAAGTAAAATCGGCGTCCTCTCTTCCGAAATGCCCATAACATGTGGTTTTTTCATATATAGGTCTTCTCAAATTAAGATGCTTTATTATTCCCGATGGAGTTAAATCGATTTGTTTCGTTATTATAGCAGCCAAAACCTCGTCATGAACTTTGCATGTTCCGAAAGTATTGACATAAACCGAAAGCGGTTCGGGAACTCCTATAGCGTATGCAAATTGCACCAAAGCCCTATCCGCTATACCGCTTGCCACGATATTTTTAGCCAAGTATCTTGCCATATAACTAGCGCTTCTGTCAACTTTAGTAGGGTCTTTACCGCTGAAAGCTCCGCCTCCATGCGCTCCATGTCCGCCGTAAGTGTCGACTATTATTTTTCTGCCCGTTAATCCGCAATCGCCCATAGGTCCTCCAATGATGAAAGAGCCCGTAGGATTAATATAATATTTTGTGTTTTCATCGAGCATATTTTTAGGACATATTTCGTTTATAACATGTTTTTTTATATCCTCTTCTATTTGTTTATGTTCTATTCCCTTAGCATGTTGAGTCGATATTACAATCGCATCTATTCTTGCCGCTTTTCCGTCTTTATATTCGACTGTAACCTGACTCTTCCCGTCTGGTCTTAAATAATCGATAATATTTTCTTTTCTAACTTTGCTTAATCTTTCCGAAAGTCTATGCGCCAAATAAATTGTTAATGGCATAAATGTTTCCGTTTCGTTTATGGCGTATCCAAACATTATACCTTGGTCGCCCGCTCCTTCGGTTTTATTGAATAAACCTTTACCAGCGCTCACTCCCATATCTATATCGGGAGATTGTTCATGTATGGATTCCATAACTGCGCAAGTATCGGCGTCA
The DNA here is from genome assembly GCA_964604385.1 of uncultured Brachyspira sp. Classification (GTDB taxonomy): domain Bacteria; phylum Spirochaetota; class Brachyspiria; order Brachyspirales; family Brachyspiraceae; genus Brachyspira. The sequence continues at coordinate 9,414 of CAZRYV010000037.1, read as the reverse complement.
AATCCCATGTCGCTACTCGTATAACCTATTCGTTTTACGGTATTTCTTGCGATTTTTTGATAATCCAATTTCGCCTTTGTAGTAATTTCGCCCGCCAAAATTAGCATCCCCGTTTTTGCCAAAGTTTCGCATGCAACTCTCGAATGCGGGTCTTGTTTTAAACATTCGTCTAAGACAGCGTCGCTTACGGCATCGCATATCTTATCAGGATGGCCTTCCGTTACAGATTCGGAAGAGAAATAATAATTTTTAATTTCTGCCATAGTTTTACCTCTTTTTAAAAATATAATTGGATTATTATATAACAAATTATGTAATTAGTCAAACGAATTCTTATTATGAGACGATAGATAAAAACCCCAATAAATTTTTACAACAAATTTAAAAATAAAAAATCGGCAGAAGAAAAATTCCCCCGCCGACTTTAATTTCAATTTTATTCTTTTACTATTTTTCAATTAATGTATATGCTTTATTTAACTCCAAATAAAGTGTTTCCCTTGGTTCTAAATCGATTTTCGTAAATGTAATAGTAGCTGAACCATTTTTTACTTCAATCTTACCTTCTCTCTTTGCATTTACAAATGAACCGTCTGCAGATAAAGTTGCTGTTTTATACAAATCAGTATGAACAGGATTTATCGTATCTCTTCCATATTGAATCTTATCGGATTCTACTTTAACCCAAACATACCATACACCTCCATCTACGAAATCTTTGACTCTTAAAGTTTTACCATACAAATCGGCAATACTATTATAGCTTACTGAAGGATTTGGTTGAACTGTGCCACCGGGCTGTTCTGTGCTGCTTCCATCTCCGCCGGGTTGAACCGTTGTAGATTCGCTAAGAGAAACTTCAGGTTCTGTCGCTCTTTCGGAACAACTTACCGCAATAATCGCTATAAAAGCTACAAGTATCGCGAAAGTCGAAAGTTTAATTTTTTTTGTCATAATATGACCTCCTAAATAATTATTTTATCTATTAATAGTATAGTAATTATTTTAAAAAAGTCAAGTAATTTTTTATATTTTTGTCTTTTAATAAAGAAAAAAAAAAAAATAGAAAGTTATCAAAACTATTATAAAGTTTTAAAGATTAAAAATTGTCAAAGGCGATAAATTTTTAAATTTTAATTGAAATTATTGAAATTTTCTTTTTTTATTGTATCATTAAATATAGGTTTTATAAGCGGGTATTTTATTTATGAAAAAGATTATTTTTATTTCGATTATCGTATTTTTAGTTATACTAAAATTAACGGCGCAAGAAAACAACGCCGATATTTTTGCATTAATAAGGGCGAACAATACTCAAGAGATAAGAAAATTAATTTCAAAAGAAGATTTTAATGTCAATATACAAGATATTAACGGAAATACTCCTTTAATTCATGCGGTAATAAAAAGAAATCAACAATTAGTTCAAGCCCTAATAGAAGCGAAAGCGAATGTCAATACAAAAAATAACGAAGGAAACACCGCTTTAACCTATTCTTTAACAAACAGAAACAACAGAATATTAAATATGATTATAGAAGCGGGAGCGGATATAGAAACGAAAGACGAAAACGGAAACACTCCTATAATTTACGCCGCCGTCAATAAAAACATACAATTAACGGAAACTTTAATAAAAAATAAGGCAAATATTAACGCTAAAAATAAAGACGGATTAACCGCTTTAAATTACGCTTTGAATAATCGCAATAACGAAATAGCGAAAATGCTAATAGAAGCGGGAGCGAATATAAATATAAAAGACGAAAAGGGAAATACTATTTTAATGAATCTTGCCTATAATAACAATTACGATTTGGCAAAAGCTATAATAGAAACGAAGGCGAATATTAACGAAAAAAATAAAGAAGGTTTTACCGCATTAACTTTCGCTGCATATAAGGGAAGTTATAATGTGGCAAAATTGCTTATAGATTCGGGAGCGGATATAAATGTTAAAGATACCAAAGGAAACACTCCTTTAATTTATGCTTCTCATAATAATTATACAAATGTCTTAAAACTATTAATAGATTCGGGAGCTAATATTAACGCTGCAAAACAGGACGGATTTACCGCATTAATGTCCGCTTCATATAATGGAAGTTATGCAGCAGCCGAAATGCTTATACAAAACGGAGCTAATATAAAAACTAAAGATATAAACGGAAACGATTCTTTAATGTATGCCGCTCATAATAATAAAATAAATATGCTTCCGTTATTTACCAATTCTTTAGATATCAACTCTACAAACAATGCGGGAAGAACTCCTTTAATTTTAGCTTCTATCGGCGGGCATAAAGATATGGCGCAAGCTCTCATTAATCTAAATGCCAATATTAACGCCAAAGATAAAGACGGAAATACCGCTTTAATATATTCCGTTTTTAATAATAAATCCGCTTTAGTTAACATATTTATAAATGCCAAAGCCGACTTGAATATTCAAAATAATATCGGAGCTACAGCTTTGATTTTTGCCTCTATGAACGGATACGACAGAATAGCGAGAGTTTTAATTTCCGCTAAAGCCGACATTAACATAAAAGATTATTACGGAAATACCGCCTTAATGTATGCCGCAGGAAGAGGAAACGATAAAGTTATAAGTATGTTAAAGAGAAACGGTTCGAATATAGACGCTCAAAACCGAGTGGGATATACCGCTTTATTTTTTGCAGCCGTTAACGGTTATGAACAGTCCGTGCAAACTCTTATAGAATTGAAAGCCAATGTCGATATAAAAGACTCTTACGGAAAAACCGCTTTAATATACGCTAAAGAAAAAGGATACGATAACATAGTAGAACTACTTACAAAAGCCAGCGAAGGATAGACAAAAGAGTAAAAAGACAAAAAGATAAAAATAATAAAAAATAAGATAAAAGTAAAGTATAAAAATTAATCGGAATAAAAATGACAAATCATAAAATATATTTCGGCGACAGTAGAGATGCAAATAAAATACCCGACAAATCCGTTCAATTAATTATAACTTCTCCTCCTTATTGGCAACTTAAAGATTATGGAACGCTCAACCAAATAGGATTCAACGACAGCTACGAAGAATATATAAATAATTTAAATCTCGTTTGGATGGAATGCGACAGAGTTTTATCGGACGGATGCAGATTATGTATAAATATAGGCGACCAATTTGCTCGTTCGGTTTATTACGGAAGATATAAAGTAGTTCCCATAAGAACAGAAATTATAAGATTTTGCGAAACTTTGAAAATGGATTATATGGGCGCTATAATTTGGCAGAAAACCACCACGATGAATACTTCGGGAGGCGGCGCCGTAATGGGCAGTTTCCCCTATCCTCGAAACGGAATCCTTAAAATAGATTATGAATTTATTTTGATATTTAAAAAATCGGGCAAATCTCCAAAACCATCTTTGGAACAAAAACAAAATTCAATTATGACAAAAGAGGAATGGAACGAATATTTTTCTTCGCATTGGAACTTTGGCGGAGCGAGGCAATCGGAACATATAGCGATGTTTCCCGAAGAATTGCCAAAAAGATTAATAAAAATGTTTTCTTTTACGGGCGAGACAATTTTCGACCCTTTTTTGGGAAGTGGCACTACATCTTTGGCTGCAAAAAATTTGGGAAGAAATTCAATCGGATACGAAATTAACAGAGAATTTGAACCAATCATAAAAGAAAAATTAAATATAAACGAATTGAGTTTTGATAAAGATACGGTTGATTTTTTTGAAGATAAAGACAATAACGGAGATTATTCTTTTGACAAATTGCCTTATACCTTTGTCGACCCGCATAAACTCGATAAACAAATCGACATTAAAAAAATAAAATTCGGTTCAAAAATTGAAAAAGACGAAAAAAGAAACGATAAAAACGATATGGAATTATTTTCCGTAAAAGATGTAATCTCCCCTAATAAAATTATTTTAAATAACGGAGTCGAAGTTAAACTTCTCGGAATAAAAGAAAAAGAAAATTTCAAACTTCAGGCGATTAATTATTTGAAAGAAAAATTTAATAAACGAAAAGTATATTTGCGTTATGATTTGCAAAAATACGATAAAAACAATAATTTAATGTGTTATGTTTACTTGGATAATAAAACTTTTATTAATAATCATTTAATAAGAACGGGCTATGTCGATGTTGAGATGAGCTTTGATTATTCTTGTAAAAATAAATTTATAAAATCTCTTCCCGCATAAAATTTATATATTCGTTAAAATTATTTTGTAAATCCTTTGGTTTTTTCAAATTCTTCTATAAATTTCTTTATTCCCAAAGCGGTGGCTTTCACCATTTTTATTCTAGTTTCTTTAGTATTCATAAATTTGGCGTCTTCTTCGTTGGTTATAAATCCTATTTCTATTAAAGTCGAAGGCATTATTGAGCCTTTTAAAACATAAAATAAAGCGTTTTGAACGGGTTTATTTCTTTTTGCAACTCCGCTTATTTTATAAACTTCGTCCACTATAGCTTGAGCGAGTAATCTGCTTTCTTTTTGATACTGTTCGACAAGCATATAATTATGAGTTAATTGAGAGGAGCTTTCTTCGTATTTTAATGCGTCTATTTTGTCGAATTTAACCAATGCGCTATTTTCCAATATCGAAACCGCTCTAGCGTATTCGCTTGATTCTTGCGCCGTTATAAAATAAGCCTCGAAACCTTTTGCTTTCGGATTTAACGAAGCGTTTGCATGAACGCTTATAAACAATGAATTTTTCGCCTTATCCGTATTTATTTTTGCAGCGCCGTTCGCTATTTTATATCTCTCTTGCAAAGTGGGATAATCGTCCTTTTCTCTCGTTAAAACTATATCCGCATTTGGAAGTATTTTTTTTAATTCTTCTTTTAATTCTAGCGAAAAAGACAAAACGATGTCCTTTTCTTTAAGTTTGTTTATTCCAATCGAACCGGGATCTTTTCCGCCATGTCCTGCGTCTATTATTATCGCGGTAATCGTCTTTTCATTAAATTTGCTCGCCACAGGATTAAAATTTTTTTTCAAATCTTCCGGTTTTATTTTTAGATTATCCAATTTTATTTTATCGTTATTTTGAGCCGATATAGTATTAAAAAAACTTAACGCTAAAATAAGAGTTATGGCTATCCTTCTTTTTCCTCTTCCGAAATCTCTTCCGAGTATCCGCAATCTTCCTTTATACAAACCTTAAATAATCCTTTGTTTTTTATCTGCCTTTCAACCATAAGTCCGTTGCATTTCGGACAAGGAGCTTGAATCGGCTTATCCCAACTTACAAAATCGCATTTAGGATAATTGGAACAACCGTAGAATTCTCTTCCTCTCTTTGAACGCTTTAAAGTTATATCTCCCCCGCATTTAGGACAAACTCCGAAAGAAATTCCTTTGGCATTTTTGCATTCAGGAAAACCCGAACAGGCTATAAAATAACCGTATCTTCCGAGCCTTTTAATCATCTTCTTGCCACATTTTTCGCATATAAAATCCGTTTCCTCGTTGAAAAAATCCTTCATATTATGGATATTTTCTGTAGCCGTTTTCAATGTGTCCAAAAAATGAGGATAGAATTCTTTTAATATATCGTTCCACTCTATATTATCGTCTTCTATTTTATCAAGTTTACTTTCCATATTTGCCGTAAAATTGATATTTACAAGCTCGGGAAAATTTTCGCTTATAAGTTCGTTCACCAATTTGCCTAATTCCGTAGGCACTAACTGTTTTCCTTTTCTTTGCACATAATGTCTTGCGATTATTGTTTTTATAGTCGGAGCGTAGGTGGAAGGTCTGCCGATTCCCGATTCTTCAAGCACTTTTACCAAAGAAGCATCATTATATCTCGGAGGCGGAGCGGTAAAATGCTGTTCGGGATTATTTTCTATAAATTCGCAGATTTCGTTTTCAGACAAATTAGGCATTTTTGAAGATTTTTCCTTATCCTCTTTATCTATGGTAAGAACTTTTAAAAAACCGTCAAATTCTATTTTTGAAGAAGAAACCGAAAATTCGCAATCTCCCGCAACTATAATCGCTCTAGTATTTTTCATTTTAGCGGGAAGCATTTGAGAGGACACGAATCTTTCCCAAATAAGTTTATACAATTTATATTGGTCGTTTTTTAAATATTCTTTTACGCTATCGGGAGTTAAAAATACATTCGTAGGTCTTATAGCCTCGTGAGCGTCTTGAGCGTTTTTCCTTACCGAATAACTCGGAGCTTCGTTCGGCAGATAATTTTCTCCATATTCTTTTTTTATAAACTCTCTCGCCTGTTCTTGAGCTACAGGTGAAACTCTCACGCTGTCGGTTCTCATATATGTTATAAGTCCCGTAGATTCTCCCGCTATCGAAACGCCTTCGTATAAATTTTGAGCTATTTGCATGGTTTTTGAAGAATTATAACCGAGCGCCGTGCTTGAAGCCTGTTGCAGTTTGCTTGTAGTGTAAGGAGCTATTGGATTTCTTAATCTATCTTTAATCTCTATAGAAGAAACCTTATAAATTTTGTCTTTTAAATGTTCTATTATTTCGTCTACATCCGCTTTAGTTTTTAAATCGGGTTTTTCTCCTTTATATTTTTGAAGTTCCGCCAAAAATTCTTTATTCTTATGTTTTAAGAAAACTCCGAAAGTCCAATATTCTACGGGAATAAAAGCCTCTATTTCTCCCTCTCTGTTGCATATTATAAGCAAAGCCACATTTTGAACTCTTCCTGCGGATAATCGACTCTTTATTTTCTCCCACAATAAAGGACTCAAATTATATCCTATCAGTCTGTCCAACACCCTTCTCGCCTTTTGAGCATTAACTTTTGCAATATCTATATCTCTAGGTTTTTCTATCGCTTCGTTTAAAGCGTCTTTAGTTATTTCATGAAAAACTATTCTTTTTATAGGAACGCTCGAGTTTGATTCCCGAATTCTGTTTCCTATATGCCAAGCTATGCTCTCTCCCTCTCTATCATCATCCGCCGCAAGTAAAACCTCTTCGGATTTTTTAGCCTCTCTTTTAAGTTCGTTTAATATTTTAGCTCTTCCTCTTATCGTTATATACTCGGGTTCGAATCCATTGTCTATATCTATGGCGATTCTGCTTCTAGGCAAATCTATCAAATGTCCCATAGAAGACATAACTATATAATCGCTGCCCAAATATCTGTTAATAGTTTTTGCCTTTGCGGGCGATTCCACTATCACGAGCTTCTTTTTTTTTGAAGTGTTTTTTATTTTTTTTTCTTTTGTCGTATTTGTTTTCATTATTTCTATCCCATTTTCTTTTTTTATTTTCAGTAATTTTATTATTTCTATATATATTTTTTATAATAAAGCGGTATAATATTTTCCCGCCATTTGTTTTATAAAACCGTTAATTTCAAGCTGCATCAAAACGGATGTCACGACTTGAGTTTTCATATTAGTTTCTTCTATAATATCGTCTATATGAACTTTGTCGCTTTTGCTTATTATATCGTAAAGTTTCGCTTCGTCTCCTTCCAAATTCGGTTTTTCAATTTTTTTGTTTTCATTATATTCTTTAATTTTTTTTATTTTATTTTCTTCGTTTTTTCCAATTTCTTTTTTTTCTTTTCGTTCAGTATTTACCATATTTGCAGCATTTTTGCCTATATTCCCGCCTTCAAAATATTTTAATTTCATTTTCAAATAGTCGTCATCGTTTGAAAATATTAAATCAAAATCTTCGAGTATGTCGGTTATATCGTTTACTATTTTGGCTCCTTCTTTAAATAATTTATGATTGCCGAAATATTCCTTTAATTTTTCATCGTAAGGCGCTATATAAACTTCCCTGCCCTGATTTAAAGCGTAATCTACCGTTATGAGCGCTCCCGATTTGCTAGAAGCCTCAACCATTATAGTAGCGTAAGATAAACCGGATATTATTCTGTTTCTTCTTGGGAAATTCATTCTGTCAGGTTTTCTTCCCGTTTCAAATTCGCTTATAACGATTCCGCTTTCGATTAATTTATTATAAACCTGCAAATTCTCGGAAGGATAAACTATATCGATTCCATTTCCCAAAACCGCAGCCGAATTGACGAGCGAAGAGATTGCGCCCAAATGAGCCTCTTTGTCTATTCCTTTAGCCATGCCTGACACTACGGTTATATTCAAAGCCGATAATTTTGAAGCTATATCGAATGCGTATTTTCTGCTTTCTTTTGTGGGGTTTCTCGTTCCAACTATCGACACGGAATTTCTTCTCAATTTTTTTAAATCGCCTTTATAATAAAGAATATATGGCGGATTGTCGATTTGTTTGAGATTAAAAGGATATTCTCTATCGAATAAACTTAATATTTCTATTTCATGTTCCTTTGATTTTTTTATTATATTTTGAGCTTTATCCAATATTTCGTTTTTATTGAAATCGCCGATTTTTAATTTAAACTTTTTTTCAATCAACTCTTTTAAATTTTTTTCCTTATCTTCAAAAATATTTTCCACTGATTCATAATGTTTTATAAGTTCATATATTCTTCTATCTCCGATTTTTTCTATTTGATTAAGGGCAATCAAATAAGTTTTTATATCTTCGTTTTTATTCATTTTATTTTAATTACCCATACTTATTATCTGATTAATATTATTTAAAGCCCTTTCCCTAACCGCCGTAGATTCGGTTAAAGTCGATATTCTCCTATAAACCTCTACCGCTCTGTCTCTCTCCCCAACGCTATATTGCAATCTTGCCAATACGAATAAATAGTCCGTATTGTTCGGCGAGAGTTCTACAGCCTTATTTATAAGTTCGAGAGCTTCCTCGTAATGATTCTGACGAATTCCTTTAATAGTAGCTAAAGCGGCGTAATAATTCGGATTTCCGGCGTCTTTACTAATTGCAAAATTTATATTATTTTCGGCTCTCTCCAAAAAATCGTTTCTTTTCTCTTCCGTGTCAGCGCTTTCAACCAAATAAGAATAAGAAATTCCAAGTCCGTATCTCAAATAAGGACTGTTCGGTAAAATTTTCAAAGCTTCCGAAAAATATTTTGCAGCGTATCCATATTGAGATTTTGCCAAACTTCTCTCTCCCAAAATTCTATAAACTGCGGCGAGTCTATCTTGAGCGTAGATTTTCTGATTTATTATATCGTTGTAAGTTCCCGTTACTTCAAGTAAAGCCTTGTCATCGTCTTCGTTTTTTCCTTTTTCGTATAGAGTATAGGCTTTATTTAAATTATACCTGTTTTTAAAAACCTGATTGCATGAAACGAGAATTATTGCAAATATTATAATCTTTAAAATTTTTCTCATAACAAAAAACCTTTTTTAATTACTCTATAATATATATAAGATTATAAAAAAAGTAAAGAAAATCGAGCAGTTTTTATTTTGGTAAGAATTGCGGAAAATCCATAGGAAAGCACACAAGGGGTTCGCTCTGCGTCCCTGTGGGAAGCCACCTG